>JAFEFK010000571.1 GCA_018240625.1 Pseudomonadota bacterium | reverse complement strand
TCCTCGGTTACGAAAAATGGCTTACGGTGCCTGGCGCGACCGTGCATCTCTACGGCAAGGGCGCACCGCGTCCCGGCCGCAAGATGGGTCATGTCACCGAGGTCAAAGGCGTCAATTGATCTTTGCGTTTGCCCGTTCCCCACGTTTGGGGGCGAAACGATCTCAGAACAATCGCGCACGCCGGCAGCTACAGCGCACAACTTCTCCGCAAATGGCTCATATCGGTTTAACCGATCGATCAGGAATATCACTTACGGTCGCGCGCACGGCCGGGTGGCGGCCAATGGGTATTTCTTCTCCGTTTGGAGATCGCGATGGCCTTGTTGATCGATCGGCTGGATCCGGCGGCGCTCGCCGCGGAACTGGACGACAAAGGCTTCGTCTGCATCGAGAATGCGATTAATCCAGCCTGGATCGAGCGCGCGCAGGCCTACGTCCAGAGTCTGGTCGCGCAGAAGGGCAAGCGCTATTTCGCACTGAACTGGCTGTCGCGCGAGCAAGGTACGCCGCCGCAGGAACTGACCGAAGATCCGCAGATGCGCGAGCTCCTGGTGCAGCTCGCGCAAATCGGCTGCCCGACGGCGAAACTTGACGAGGAAATCTACACCGGCTTGCGCGTCGTCGCGGGCAGTACGGGCAACGAGAGGTCGCTGCTCCACCATTACGACAAACACGTGATCACGGCGCTGGCGCCGATCCTGATCCCCGATGGGCCAAAGCGGCGCGCCGGCGAACTGATCGTCTTTCCGAACCGCCGCGGCTATCGCCGGTTCGCGCTCTTCAACATCATCGAGAAGGCGATCGTCCAGAGTACCTGGTATCGCAATCGCGTCACGAGCAAGCTGGCGGCCGGCGATCTGCCGAACATCAAATATCTGAAACCCGGCAACCTCTATCTGTTCTGGGGCTACCGGACCTATCATTCCAACTTCCCGGTCACCGGCGAGGAGGTCCGGGCGACGATGCTGCTTCACTATGGCGATCCGCATCCGGGCAGCCTGGTTTTGAAGGCCAATACGGTTCTGCAACTGCGCGACGAGCGCCGTATCCTCACGCAGAAAGCCACGTGAGGCGGAACGTAAAACAAGCGGTCACGCTACGCGAGGCGTCTTCCCTCGCGCGAGGCTTCGGCAGCCTCGCGAATCCGGTGTAAGAGATGACACCCGCGACGACACGCAGCCAAACTAGTTCCCGGCCACCACGCCCTTCGGTTCATCGCTGAGCCAGCGATAGACAACGCCGCCGATCACCCCGCCGATCAGCGGTGCGACCCAGAACAGCCACAACTGCTGCAAGGCCCAGCCACCCACGAAGAGCGCGGGACCGGTGCTGCGTGCCGGGTTGACCGACGTGTTGGTGACGGGAATGCTGACGAGGTGAATCATGACAAGCGCAAGCCCGATGGCCAGCGGCGCGAAGCCCGCCGGCGCCTTGCCATGAGTCGATCCCATGATGACGAACAGGAACATCGCCGTCATCGTCACTTCGGTGATGAAGCAGACCATGAGGCTGTAATGGCCTGGCGAGTGCGTGTCATAACCGTTCGACGCAAAGCCCTTGGCCACATCGAAACCGGCAGCGCCGCTGGCGATCACATAAAGCAGCGCCGACGCCGCGACCGCGCCGATGATCTGCGCGATGACGTACGGTATCACTTGCCCCGCCGGAAACCGGCCGCCGGCAGTCAGCCCCACGGTGATCGCCGGGTTGAGATGGCAGCCGGAGATGTGACCGATCGCATAGGCCATCGTGACGACGCTGAGGCCGAAGGCCAAGGAAACGCCGAGCAGCCCGATACCGACCTGCGGAAAAGCCGCTGCGAGAACCGCGCTGCCGCAGCCCATAAAAGTCAGCCAGAAGGTGCCGATTGCCTCAGCCGCGCATTTCCTGACGTCCATGATAGCTCCTTTTTTGATGGCGAGGCCGGTCGCCCCGTCTCAGGGCACTATGGAACTTCGTTGTGAACCTTTTCTGAACCAGTTTTTGTAAGGGTTGGTCAAATTGCACTCGAATTGCTGGCTTTTTAGCCGTCCGATCGACTGTCCCGTGGTGGACATTCCCGGTTTGATCTGGTACATCGGCGCCCTTGACGTTGAGAGCATGGCCTTTGCCGGCTCTCCGTGTCTCAAGAATTACAATCAGGTCAATTGAAAGAGGATGCCGCGTGCAGGTTCTCGTTCGCGATAACAATGTCGATCAAGCCCTCAAGGCGCTGAAAAAGAAGATGCAGCGCGAGGGGATTTTCCGCGAGATGAAGCTCCGCGGTCATTACGAAAAGCCCTCCGAAAAGAAGGCCCGTGAAAAGGCCGAAGCCGTGCGCCGCGCACGCAAGCTCGCCCGCAAGAAGCTGCAGCGCGAAGGCCTGCTGCCGATGAAGCCGAAGCCGGTTTTCGGTGCCGGACCTGGTGGCGCCGATCGTGGCGGCGCAGGTGGCCGTGGCGGTCCGGGTGCCGGTCCGCGCGGACCGCGCTGAGACGACATTTCAGGTTTGAATACGAAAACGCGGACCTCACGGTCCGCGTTTTTGCTTGTGGGTGGGTGCCGCGATTTCGCGCGACGGCGGCAATTCGCAGCTTATCGCGGGATCACGGCCCGGAACACCGATTTAGCGGCCGACAGCACGTCGTCGGCGACCGTTGTGTGGGTGCGTATCTCCGGCGGAGCGGCGCTGGCCTCGAGATCGAGCGGTCGCGACGCTTCCGGAATATCGGCAGGCGGAACCAATCGGCGCGCATTGTCGGCGCCGTCCGATTGCGGTTTCTCCATCGTCCGTCCAGCGTCGGGATTGAAGGTTTCGACGGCCGGCACGGAAACCTGGATCGCAGGCGGGAGCGGTTGCATGGCCGGCTGAGGCGCTGTGCGCGCGGCTTCCTGCACGCGCGGCGGCGTGGACGTGGAGTCGACCGGCTGCCGGCTGGCGTCCTGACGCGGGCGAGAGGCCTCGGGCTGAGAACGCGACGCCTCGACCCGCACGGGCGCATCGCTGGTGCGCAAGCGATTGATCGCGGCACGCGCGAGATCGTTCGCGTCACGATGATCGTCCGGAACCGAAACCGTCTGTGTCGGCGCAGGGGTCACCTTGGCAACCGCTTTCTCGTGCGGCGGCGTTGGATGCTTTTTGATATCGGCCGACAGGGAAGCCGCTTCCACCGGTTCCTCGGCAGGCTTTTCCGCGGTCTTCTCGGGCTGCACCTTCGCGGCCTGCTCCTTCGCGATCGTCTTCTCGGAGATACCCTTCGCACGAACGCCCGCTTCGGGAATGTTGCTGACGGCTTTGTCGGGTGTCGCGGCCGATACGGCAGCCGCCACCGGGACATCGGCGGGCTTGCTGACGATATAATGGTTGACGATGTAGGCGCCTGCGACCGTCGCGACGACGGACGGCATGATCTTCTCGAAAAAGAACTTCGACGCGTATTTCAGCATGACCGGCCTCTCCCCGCCGCGCTGTGATGGGGAAACTTTGGGGCCGATTAAGGGATCAATCGCGACGGATCGGTGGCGAACGGGCGCTTTGTCGTAATCTTTCGTGACAAGAAGGTCCCCGCGCCGTCGCGTGACGTCAGGGCTTCAATTCGATTTCCAGAAACACGATCTCGCTTTGGGTCTCGTTCAGCACGTCGTGCTGCACCCCGGCCTTGCGGAAATAGGATTTTCCCGTGGTGATCGGCGCCTGCGAGCGCACGCCGTCCGGCGCGACGATGGTCATCACGCTCGTCGTGATGGGAACGATCACGTAGTCCATTTCATGGGTGTGCGGGCCGGTGGCGCTGCCGGGCGGCAGCCGCCATTCGGTCACGCGAACCTCAGGCGTGTCCTGCTGAACGTCGGATTTCGCTGCTAGCATCGCACGTCACTCCCTCGTTTTACGGAACGAACACCATGAAGATGAATACCGCAAAGACCAGCAGGTGAACCAGCCCGAACAGGATGTTGGTGCGCCCGGTTCCGAAGGTCAACATGCTGAGAACAAGCGTCAGCAGCAACAGCACCATCTCGCGCGGATCGAGACCGAGCAACAGCGTTTTGTCCAGCGCATAGGCTGCGACAGCGACCGCCGGGATGGTCAGACCGATGGTCGCGAGCGACGAGCCCAACGCCAGATTGATGCTCTTCTGCAGATCGTTCTTGCGGGCGGCCGCGATCGCGGCGAGGCTCTCCGGCAACAGCACCAGAAACGCCACCACGATGCCGCCGAACGCCGGCGGCGCGCCGATCATCGCGGCGCCGGCATCGACCACGAGCGAGAACTTCTTCGCCAGCAGCACGACCGCGAGCAACGATACCAGCAGCAGCAGCACGCTGGGGATCAGCGTGCTGCCGGAGCCGTGCCCCGGGCCTCCGACGGTATCGCTTTCGACGATGAAATAATCGCGATGCCGGATGGTCTGGGTGTAGAGGAACACGCCGTACAGAATAATGGTGACGATACTGACAAACCCGAGCTGCAGCTCCGAATAGAGCGGTCCCGGCGTGGTCAGCGTATAGTTCGGCATGATCAGCGTGATGACGGTGAATACGATCAGCACGCTGAGATAGATATTGACGCCGGCAAGCTGGAATTCCTGCTCGCGATAGCGCAACCCGCCGATCAGGATGCAAAGTCCGACCAGTCCGTTGCAGACGATCATCACGACCGCGAAGACCGTATCGCGCGCCAGCGTCGGCACCGCCTTGTCGCCCAGCATGATGGTTGCGATCAGCGCCACTTCGATGATCGTGACCGCCAGCGTCAGCAGCAGCGTGCCGTAGGGCTCTCCGATCTGCTCGGCGATCACCTCGGCATGATGCACGGCGGCAAAAACGGTACCGAACAGGATCACCAGCAGCACGACCGCGAAAGCGAGACCGGCGGCCGATGGCGTGAATGTGATGCCGAGACCGGTCGCGCCACCGAAAAATGCAATCGCCAAAGCGGGGAAAATCCACGCTGATTTTGGCATCGGGCCGTGCGCGCTCATCGTGATAGATCCATGCGCCGTTACTTACGGCTCGTCTTTAGCAGCTGTTCGACATCCGGCTTGAGGCTTTCGGGGATGGCGCGGCAACGGCACGCAGCCGCATGGGCCGCATGCCATTTGATCCGCTGCTCTCGCGTTGCCTTGGGCGGCATGCGGTTGGTGCGGTGCCATTCCCTGTTGAGCGGCATCGTGCCCGTTAGCGCTTGGCCTTCCGCGCCTTCCTGGCGGTTGTCTTGACGGCCTTTTTCTT
>JAFEFK010000570.1 GCA_018240625.1 Pseudomonadota bacterium | reverse complement strand
GTCGGCCGGTGGCGGCATCGAGATGGAAATGGTCGGAGATTTTGGCGCAGGCCCCTTGCATCCGGCTCCCGCGGTCAAACGTTCAACTGCAAAAACCCGTGCCGCGGCCTCGCTCATCGTCGGAGCATTCAATGCAGCCGCGCACCCCGCGGGACTTGCGCGGTTGTGCGCGCCCGATACTGTGCCGGCGTTCTTTCAAGGGGGTTGTCCATGGACTTTTCCGGCCTGTTCGCGCGCGCCGTCGCGGTCATCGGTGGCGTCGCGCTGCAATGGCGAAAGCTGCAAGGCGCGGCCGCGCATGCGCCGGCGTGGGGCAATGCGCCGGTCGTACCGGTGGCGAAGCCGCAGGGCGCGATCCCGACGCTGAAAATGCCGTCGGCGCGCGGATGGAGCGACGGACAGAAACCCACGGTGGCGCCGGGACTCACGGTCAACGCGTTCGCAACCGGCCTGCAACATCCGCGCTGGATCAATGTGCTGCCCAACGGCGACGTGCTGGTGGCCGAGTCCAACCAGATTCCGGGGCCGGTCCGCAGCATGTTTCATTACGCGATGCAGGCGACCATGCGGCGCGCGCGGGCGCTCGGCGTCAGCGCCAACCGCATCACGCTGCTGCGCGACCGCGATGGCGATGGCGTCGCCGAGGTGCGGCAGGTGTTCATGGAAGGACTGAGCCAGCCGTTCGGCATGGCGCTCATCCGTAACACCTTCTATGTCGGCAACACCGACGGCGTGGTGGCCTTTCCCTACGTGGCAGGCGCGGATTGCATCACGGCCGCGGGGCGAAAACTCATCACGTTCAAGCCGAGCGGACACTGGACGCGCAGCCTGCTGCCGAGCCCCGACGGCAAAAAACTCTATGCCGGCGTCGGCTCGCTGACCAATATCGCCGAGAACGGCATGGCGGTGGAGGAAGGCCGCGCGGCGGTTTACGAACTGGATCTCGAAAGCGGCACGAGCCGCATCTTCGCGGGCGGATTGCGCAATCCGGTGGGTCTCGCATGGGAGCCCACGACAGGTGCGCTGTGGACCGTCGTCAATGAGCGCGACGGCCTCGGCGACGAGACGCCGCCGGACTATCTGACCTCGGTGCGCGACGGCGGCTTTTACGGCTGGCCCTATTGTTACTGGGGGCAAACGGTGGACGACCGCGTGCCGCAGGATGCGGCGCTGGTCGCCAAAGCCGTCACGCCGGATTATGCGCTCGGCGGACACACCGCATCGCTTGGATTGTGCTGGCTCCCGTCAGGAACATTGCCGGGCTTTCCCGACGGCATGGTGATCGGGCAGCACGGCTCGTGGAATCGCAGCACGCTCAGCGGCTACAAGGTCGTGTTCGTACCGTTCGTGAACGGGCGTCCTTCGGGGCCTCCGCGCGATATTCTCTCTGGCTTCCTTGCGCCCGACGAGCGCGAATCCTATGGACGGCCGGTCGGCGTCACGCTCGGTCCCGACGGCGCGCTATTGGTCGCCGACGACGTGGGCGACGTGATCTGGCGCGTCACCGGCGCTTAAGCCGTCGAGGCATTCACTCCTTCCGGCACGAGATCATTTTGACAACCCTCCGACACCTGATCGTCTGGTACAGAGCCTACACGGACAACGCCGATCCGCTGGCGCGAATTGCCAATGTGGTCGCGATGATCGTCGCCGGCAATCAGCCGTTCTACCCGCTGTATCTGCACGCGATCGTCGGCACGGCGGCGTGGCCTGCATGGTTGACGCTTTTAACGATGCCGTTTTTCGCCGCCGTGCCTGCCGTGGCGCGACGGAATTCGCTGGCCGGACGCGCGCTGTTGCTGGCCACCGGCATCGCCAACAATATTCTGTGCGTCAAGCTGATCGGGGCTGCAACGGCGGTGCAGCTGTTCTATCTACCGTGCATCCTGCTCGCGGCCGTGCTGTTTCGCAGAACCGAACGCGCCGTCATGCTGCCGCTGCTCGGGCTGCCGTTTGCGACATATTTCTTCGTCGATGGGAAGCTCGGTCCGCCGCTTGCGGTGTTCGCAAATGGCCAATACGCCTCGGTCGCTTCGCTTCACGCCGTCAGCGTGGCGTCATTGATCGCCGTCATCGGGCTGCTGCTGTCGTCGATTCTGTCCGATCGCAACGTGTGACGGATCAGCCGAGTTTCTTGCGCGGCTCAGCGGGCGGCCCATCCCACAACCGAAATCCGCCGGTAAACGCATCGGCGTTGTCGCCACGGCGGCATTTCGGCGGCAGCTTGTCCAGCCTTTTCACGTTACCGCCGCCGAGCAGCACGGTGTCGGGCTCCAACGCTGTTGTAAGATGCTTGACGATATCGGCGATATGCTTGCGCCATTTCTTGTTGCCGCTGTGCTTCCGCCCAGCCTCGCTGGCGTAGTCCTCGTAGGTCTTGTGCTTGCGATAGGGGAGATGGCCCAATTCCATCGGCTCGCGTTCGCCGTCCGCGATCATCGCTGAGCCGAGTCCCGTGCCGAGCCCGAGGAACAGCATGCGGCCGCCCTTGTAGCCGCCGAGCGCCTGCATCAGCGCGTCATTGACGACTTTCGTCGGCTTGCCGAACGCCTTCTGAAAATCAAAGCCCTTCCACCCCTCGCCGAGATTGAAGGGCTCGCGCAACGGACGATTGCCGGCAACGGGGCCGGGATAGCCGATCGAGATCACGTCATAAGACCAGTCTTTCGTCAGATCCTTGACCTTGCGCACCATGTTCTTGGCTGAGAGTTCTGGTCCGGACTCGAATTCACGCTTGATGCGCTCGTTGTTGGTCATCACCTTGACGTGCGAACCGCCGACGTCGATCGCGAGGACGGTTCGTGACTTAGTTGTCGTATGTGCAGTCTTTTTGCGCCTGGCCGTCATGCCGCCGTCAATCGCCTCCTTACAAACCTCTTGTCCACAGCAAGCAAGCTCGCTAACGCTTTTGCGGAACAGTCGGGAGACCCGCATGTCCGCAGCCGAGATCGCAAATCGTCACTTCACCGCCGCAATGGACGACGCCAAAGCCGCAGGCGAGGACGGCGAAAGCGTGTGCCGCTCACTGCTGAACCTGATCCTGTCAAAGTACCTCGAAACGCGCACGGCGGACGACGTGCGCTCGGAGCTCAATTTCCTGGCCGACAACTGCGATCCAGATACTGATTTCGCCTTCATGCGTCCCTGAGATTCTCTTCTATAAAAGTGAACGGCTACAGAGCACCATTGTTCCATGGCGTCTAGCCCCAGCCGGGCCCATCACGTAGATAAGGGCGCAACGCGGACCCCTGCCCGTCCGCCCCAGCTATTGGAGCTGCCATGACAGACGCCCCCTACACGCCACCCAAAGTCTGGGTCTGGGACAAGGAAAACGGCGGCAAATTCGCTTCGATCAACCGGCCGGTCGCGGGGGCGACGCACGAGAAAGTCCTGCCGGTCGGCAAGCATCCCTTCCAGCTTTATTCGCTGGCGACGCCAAACGGCCAGAAGGTCACGATCATGCTGGAGGAGTTGCTCGCGCTCGGCCATACCGGCGCGGAATACGACGCGTGGCTGATCAAGATCGGCGACGGCGACCAGTTCGGCTCGGGCTTTGTCGAGGTCAATCCGAACTCCAAGATTCCCGCGCTGATGGACCGTTCGGGACCGAAGCCGATCCGCGTGTTCGAGTCCGGTGCGATCCTGCTGCATCTTGCGGAAAAGTTCGGCGCGTTCATCCCGACCGATGCGGCCGGCCGCGCCGAATGCCTGTCATGGTTGTTCTGGCAGATGGGCAGCGCGCCCTATCTCGGCGGCGGCTTCGGCCATTTCTATGCCTATGCGCCAGAGAAATTCGAATACGCCATCAATCGTTTTGCGATGGAAGTGAAGCGGCAAATGGACGTGCTGGACCGCCGCCTCGCCGAGAGCGAATATCTCGCCGGCAGCGTCTACACGATTGCGGATATCGCGGTGTGGCCGTGGTACGGCGGGCTGGCGCGGGGCCTGCTCTATGGCGAAAGCGGTACCTTCCTCGACGTCGCGAGCTACAAGAACGTGCAGCGTTGGACGGCTACGATCGGCGCCCGGCCCGCGGTCAAGCGCGGCCGCATCGTCAACCGCGTTTCCGGCGATCCCGCGAGCCAGTTGCACGAGCGCCACGACGCCGGCGATTTCGACACAAGAACGCAGGACAAGATCGCAGCGCCGGCAGTGTGAAGCCGCTTGCAACGCGCGGCGACATTCGCTTTCCTATCGGTCTTCCGGTGATCTACGAGGGAGATCAGCGATGGTATGGCGCGCGGGAAAGATTCTTGTCGCTGGCTGGCTGGCGCTCATCGCGTTCGCTGTCACCAATAGCGCGTCGGCACAGATCGTTGCCATCGGAGCCAGCAACGTGGCGGGTCGCGGCGTCAGCAGTTCGGATGCGTGGCCGGCCCAACTGGAGGGCATGCTCGCCGCCAAAGGCCGTCATGTTCATGTAACCAACGCGGGAATAAACGGTGATACCAACGCCGGCATGCTGAGCCGGCTGGATTCAGCCGTTCCCGACGGCACTAAAATCGTGTTGCTGGATCGGTTGGGTGGAGGCTGGAACGGGCGGCGGCTTGGGCAAGGCAGCCAGACCGCCGAGCTTGTCGCAATCGAGAAGCGGCTGCGCAGCCGGCACATCACGGTCATCCCGATGTGGTGGGGGCCGGCATTGCGCGGCTATCTGCAGCCGGACCACATCCACTTCACGCCGGAAGGACACAGGTTGGTCGCCACCCACATGCTGGCGCCGGTACTGCGCGCGCTTCGATAGCGGCAAGGATCGCGTCAGCGGTTCGCGCCCGTCCGTCAGCTCTTGCCATAGTCGTAGAACCCGCGGCCGGTCTTGCGGCCGAGCCGGCCGGCGTCGACCATCTCTTTCAGTAGCGGCGCCGGACGATATTTCGGATCGTTGAAGCCCGTGTAAAACACCTCCATCACCGAGAGCATGGTGTCGAGGCCGATCAGATCCGCCAGCGCCAGTGGGCCGATCGGATGGTTGCAGCCGAGTTTCATGCCGGCGTCGATCTCCTCGGCGGTGGCAATTCCCTCCTGAAGCGCGAACACCGCTTCGTTGATCATCGGGCACAGGATGCGGTTGACCGCAAAGCCGGGACTATTGCGCGCAGTGATCGCAACCTTGCCGACGCGCTTCGCGAATGCTTCCGCCCTGGCGTGGGTATCGTCGGAAGTCTGCAGGCCACGGATCAATTCCAGCAGCGCCATCACCGGCACCGGATTGAAGAAATGCATGCCGATGAAGCGGTCGGGCCGGTCGGTCGCGGTCGCGAGTTTGGTAATGGAGATCGAGGACGTATTGGTGGCGATCACCGCCTGCGGCCGCAGGATCGAGCAGACATCTTTCAGGATCTTGAGCTTCAATTCCTCGTTCTCGGTCGCCGCCTCGATCACCAGATCGCAGGTCGAAAGTTTCGCGCGATCGCTTGTGCCGGTGATGCGCGCAATCGCTGCGGTGCGGTCGGCATCGCTCATTTTCTCCTTCTTCACCAGCCGGTCCAGACTGCCACCGACGGTGGCAAGGCCCCGCGCGACTGCCGCGTCTGAAATATCGACCATCACCACCGGCAAGCCAGCCGCCGCGCAAATCTGGGCGATGCCGTTGCCCATAGTCCCGGCGCCGATGATTCCAACGGTCTCGATCATGTCCAAAACCCTCTATTTCCTGCCTGCGCAATCAGGCGTTCCACTACCCTTTTGGCAGCCGGCGAGGGTCGCGGCAACCGGCTCTTCTTGCTTTGAACCGGCCCCACACGCCCGGTGACTGACACGAACCGCACGCCGCGGCGAGTATCCCAATAATCGATTCCGGAAGGCAGAGCCCACCCCGCAATAGCAATGTGGGCTATCTGGTTGCCAGCCCTCTGATCGCGCACTTCCTATGGAATTTGCTTACACCTGCGCATGAGTTTCAGGTGCGCAGCACCCAGATCATGACGATAATGCTCGATGTCGGAATGACCGCTGGCTTGTTTGGCTTCCGGGCAATCCTGCCAGAACCGCTGTTTGTGAGCGCGCTCATATCGGGAATCGGCCTGTTGACGCTGCGACCGCCCAGTGATCAGGGCTGGTGGACTGGCCACCTCGTGTTTTACTTGTCGCGGCGCTGAGGCTGCACACCGCCAGCTCACACAAAAGGCCCTGCCATCGCTGGCAGAGCCTTCAACTCACGAGATGCTGAACGGATCGCTCCTCAGCCCTTCATACACTTGTCGACCGAACTCTTTTTGGCGGCTCCCGCCAACGCCTTGCCATCCGCGCTCTTGGCGTTGTCTTCACAGCACTTCTTCATAAAGCTGGCCTTGGCGGCTCCCGCCAGCGGTTTGCCATCGGCGCTGACCGCATTGCACGACTGGGCGAAGGCGGGACCGGCGGCGAATAGACCGAGAACAACGAATACAGAGAGGCATTTCATGGAGGACTCCCTTTGAAGAATTGACAATGACAGCGTACCCGAACCAGTGGAACTGACAATGCCCCGCCGTCACAAATATGAGAGCCGGCAGGCCTGGCGTCGGCTTGGACTCCAGGGGCCGCCGTTAATGCCGCTTGAAATACTGCACGTCGCGCTCGTGCTTTTCGGCAGCCGGGCGCGATTTGAAGGTCCCGAGATTGCGGCGCTTGCCCGTCTTCGGGTTGACCTTGCGCGAATACAGCCGGTACTCACCTGATTTCAGTTTGCGGATCATGCTTCGTCTCCTCCGCGCCTCAGCATCCCCGGCAGATGCTCTTGATCTTGCGGTCGACTTTCTTGTTTTCTTGGTCCGCGGCATGGATGCCGACTCCTGCAGCCCCACGCCCGGCGCCGACCGTGCCTCCGGACGGCGCTGCGGTACCAAGCGAATTGGTGCCAGGGGCGCGCGCACTCGAGCCGAGCGCACCGCCCGACGCGGCACCGGATGGGCTGCCGGTTCCGCCAGTCTGGGCAACCGCCGCGCCGGTAAGGATGGCGACAAAGATGGCGAAT
>JAFEFK010000056.1 GCA_018240625.1 Pseudomonadota bacterium | reverse complement strand
TTGTGATAAAACCCCTAAGCATTCTCGCCGGGCGGCGAAAGCTGCTGGTCGACGTAACGCTCCGCCGGCGGCCTCCGAACGAACTCGGGCCAGTCAGCTAGAACGCGTCGAAATCCAGCCTCTCAAACCATAATTCGCCGCCCCTCGCAATGCAGTAGTAAGGAGTGGAGCAATGCTTTCTCGGCGGCCGCTTCCGCGTCGCATTTTGCAGACAAATCAGGCGCAAACGCCACCTTTGCCCCCGGACGGCGCTTGACAGGTGGATTGTCCGATGTAGGCACAGGCGGGCTGCTGCACAGGAACCTGATTCGGCTCATGGTTTGGGCCGAGTAGGCGCCGGGACCGCCTTCAAGGCGCCGTCATTGCCCATCAAGGCCAGTGCCGAGGCCGCCATGGCCGAAGGTATAGACGCGAGAGCAAGGGATCGACCCGGATGGGGCCTTCGAAACAGCAAATCAGACCCCCGAGAAGCCATAAAGCCGCGATTGCAAGGCGCGGGGTGGCGCGCGCGTGGACCGGCTGGATCGCCGCCCTTCTGGTTCTGGGCTTTGCCGGCGCTGCCAATGCGCAGGGCGCGGTCAAATCGGTCCACGGCGACTGGCAGATCCGTTGCGATACCCCGCCCGGCGCCAAGGCCGAGCAATGTGCCCTGATCCAGAGCGTGGTGGCTGAAGACCGTTCCAACGCCGGCCTCACCGTGATCGTGCTGAAAACCGCGGACCAGAAAAGCAAGCTGATGCGGGTGGTTGCGCCGCTCGGCGTGCTGCTGCCCTCCGGTCTCGGGCTGAAACTCGACAATGTGGACGTCGGCCGCGCCGGGTTCGTCCGCTGCCTGCCCAACGGGTGCGTGGCCGAGGTCGTGCTGGACGACAAGCTGCTGGGCCAATTGCGCACCGCCAAGACCGCGACGTTTATTATCTTCGAAACGCCTGAGGAAGGTATCGGCTTCCCCCTCAGCCTGAACGGGCTCGGCGAAGGTTACGACAAGCTGCCGTAGCGAGCCGGTCTGGCGCGCGCCAGATGAAGCTTTTGAAAGGCTCTCCCCTTTCGCCGTCATCGTACCTATCTTGGGCTTTCCAGTTCTTGGGCTTTCAAGTCTTAAGCGTGCCCTTCCTGGAGCGAGCCTGTTTTGAGAAGCCGCCTTCCCGGCCACTGTCGAATGGACCGGGCGGCCCTCGTGTTGAATTCGGAGTCCGCATGACCAGTCCCGCCACAACCTCCCTGCTCGACCGCGCCAATCTCGATCGGGATCAGGTTCGCAACGAAGTGGCGCGCGGCCTGTCCGGCGCGGATGACGGCGAGCTGTTTCTGGAATACAGCCAGAGCGAAGCGCTGATGTTCGACAATGGCCGCCTGAAGCAGGCGACTTACGACACCTCGCAAGGTTTCGGACTGCGCGCCGTCAAGGACGACGCGGTCGGCTACGCGCATTCGTCCGACGTGTCGCTGCCCGCACTGATTCGCGCGGCCGACGCCGTTGGCGCCGTTCGTGGCGGGTATCAGGGGACCTTCGCCGCAGCGCCAAGCCATACGAACGTGCGGCTGTACGGTGACGACAATCCGCTGGACGGCATGGCTTTCGAAACCAAGGTGAAGTTGCTCGCCGAAATCGACGCCTATGTGCGCGACAGGGATCCGCGGGTGCGTCAGGTGTCCGTCAGCCTCGGTGCCACCTGGCAGGTCGTCGAAATCATGCGGCCGGACGGCGAGAGCTATCGCGATATCCGTCCGCTGGTGCGCGTCAATATCTCCGTGGTCGCCGGACAAGGCGATCGTCAGGAAACCGGCAGCAAGGGATATGGCGGCCGCGAGGGCTATGCCCGTTTCATCGAGACCAAGGCCTGGCGCGACGCCGCCGACGGCGCGATTCGCGAGGCCATGGTCAATCTCGAATCGGTGCCCGCGCCCGCCGGCGAAATGGACGTGGTGCTTGGACCGGGCTGGCCCGGCGTGATGCTGCATGAAGCGGTGGGACACGGCCTTGAAGGTGATTTCAACCGCAAGAAGACCTCGGCCTTCGCAGGACTGATGGGCCAGCAGGTCGCGGCCAAAGGCGTCACCGTGGTCGATGACGGCACCATTTCGGCGCGGCGCGGCTCGCTTTCAATCGACGACGAGGGCACGCCGACCAACCGCACCGTGCTGATCGAGGACGGCATCCTGGTCGGCTACATGCAGGATCGTCAGAACGCGCGGCTGATGGGCATGAAGCCCACCGGCAACGGCCGCCGTCAGGATTACGCGCATGTGCCGATGCCGCGCATGACCAACACTTACATGCTCGCCGGCAGCCGCGACCCCGGCGAAATTCTCGCCTCGGTCAAAAACGGAATCTTCGCTGCGAATTTCGGCGGCGGCCAGGTCGACATCACCTCGGGCAAATATGTGTTCCAGTGTACCGAGGCCTACAAGATCGAGAACGGCAAGATCGGCGCGCCGCTGAAGGGCGCGATGCTGATCGGCAACGGTCCGACCGACCTGCATCGCATCACCATGGTCGGTAACGACATCGCGCTGGACGACGGCATCGGTACCTGCGGCAAGAACGGACAGGGCGTAACGGTAGGTGTCGGTCAGCCAACGCTGCGGATGGAGCGGATCACAGTTGGAGGAACAGGCGGATGAGCGTCGAAACATCACCATCGCGTTCGGTGGCCCGCCACTGGGGCGGACAAATCCTCCAGATCGCGGCGATCGTGCTGGTGGTGCTGCTCGCCAAGGGCGCCATCGCCGAGCCGTTTTATGTGCCGTCGGCTTCGATGGAGCCCACGCTGCTGATCGGTGACGCGCTGGTGGCCTCGAAATATCCCTACGGCTACAGCACCGCGTCGCTGCCGATCCACGTTTCGATTCCCGACACCCGGCGCGTCTTTGGCGAATTGCCGAAGCGTGGCGATGTCGTGGTCTTCCGCTGGCCCGGCGACACGTCGCAAGTGTGGGTGAAGCGCGTCATCGGACTGCCGGGCGACCGCATTCAGATGCGCGACGGCCAGGTCTGGATCAACGGACAGGCGGCGACCCTGAAGGCGGATGGTCTCGGCGAGGCCGAGGACGACAACGGTTCCAGCGAGCCGGCGCGCCGTTATGTGGAAACGCTGCCGGGCGGCGTCTCGCACACCATTTTCACGATCCACGACAACGGCCGGCTCGACAATACGGCCGAGGTGACAGTGCCGCCGGGCCATCTGTTCGTGATGGGCGACAACCGCGACAACTCCGCGGACAGCCGCGTTCCGCTCAGCCACGGCGGCGTCGGCCTGCTGTCCACCGACAATCTCGTCGGCCGCGTCGATGCGATCGTCGGCTCCTGGGACATGGGCATCCGCAGCCAGCCGGTGTGGACATGGCTCTCGGGCTTCCGCCTCGCGCGTTTTTTCACGGCGGTACATTGAGACTCGCGCCGTGACATTCGACGACGTCAGGGCCATCGCGTTGCGCTGGCCCGAGGTTGAGGATGGCACCTCCTACGGCACGCCCGCGCTCAAGGTGCGCAAGAAGATGCTGGTGCGGCTGAAGGAAGACGGTGACACCCTCGTCATGCCCGGCGTGCCGCAGGACGAGCGCGCGATGCTGATAGAGAGTCAGCCCAAGGTGTTCTATTTCACCGACCACTATCGCGACTATCCGATGGTGTTGATTCGCCTCTCCAAGGCGAAGCGCGCTACTGTTGAGCCTCTGCTGCTGCGGCAATGGCGGGCGCTGGCCTCGAAGAAGGCGTTGACGGCCTTCGAGACGCGTTAGAACGACGTCGTAAGTTCGGTGAGCCAGGCGGGCGACGCATCGACAAGTACGGTCTCGATCTTCTTGTCCACGCCACTGACGATGGCGGCGCCGATCAGGATGAACACCACACCGAGCAAGACCTTGCCCAGCTTGCCCGCCGACAGCAGACTGTCGCGTACCCGCATCATCGTCGCGCGCGACAACAGCCCGAGCACGACCAATGGCAGCGCCGCACCGATGCCGAACACCGCCATCGTCAGCGCGACGCGCCACAGATCCTTGCCCTGCGAGGCCAGAACTGACGCCGCCCCGAGCGTCGGCCCGACGCATGGCGACCAGACGGCGCCAAGCAGCAGACCGATTGCGAACTGGCCACCGAGACCCGACGACGACGCGCCACCAAAACGGCGATCGGCCCAGCCCGAGAACGGGCCACCGGCCGCGGCCAGCCGCGCCTGCCATGCGGGGACAAGCAGAACGATGCCGAAGGCGATCATGATGACGGCGGCGGCGGTGCGAAATACGCCGGCATCGAGGCCAATCCCGAATCCGATCAGCGCGATAAAGAGGCCAAGTACCGAGAAAGAAAGCGCGAGGCCGCCGGCCAGCGCGAACGGACCATATCGGTTCTTGCTCACCGCTGCGCCAAGGACAATCGGCACCAGCGGCAACACGCAGGGTGACAAAATCGAGAGCAGGCCTGCCGCGAAGGCCAGTGCGACCGCAGCCACGAGACCCTAGAGGCTTTTGTCGAGCAGCGTCGCGATGGAAGCCTGCTTGGTGTCGCCGACCGAACGGCCTTTTTCGGTGGCGCCTTTGTAGACGATCAGGGTCGACTGCATCTGCGCACCGAATTGCCGGACGACAGCTTTCTGCGCATCGAAGTCGACGCGAAATACTTTAAGATCCTTGAACTTCGCGTCGGACGTCAGCTTGTCGAGAATCGGCTGCTGTGCCTTGCAGGTCGGGCACCAGTCGGCATGAATCTCGATCAGGATCGGACTTCCCGACGCTTGTGCCACCTTGAATGCCGCCTCCGAAAACGGCGTTGCGGTATTGGCCCGCGCGGGGGATGCGACGGACAGGATGCCGAGACTCGCGGCCAGCATGACTCCGCCAATCGCCCTGCGACTAAGACGCATTTTCGAACTCCATTGTTGACGTTCGCCCACTGCCACAGGCCGAGAACATAAATGCAGCACCGAAGGTACGGGCGAGAGCCGCCCCCGGTTACGCTTTCCCAGTCAGATAACCAGACTGTGATCGTTACGCCTGAGCGGTCGCGCCGACCTGGTTCCGGCAACGCGAACCGTACGGGTCACACGACTGGCAAAACCGGGTTTGCAGCGGCCCGCGAATCCGCTCAATTCGGCAATCATGACCGCTGACGAGTTTATCGCCGCCGCATTGCGCAATCCGGTCAACGAAGCGATCGCCACGGGACTGGCACGGATCGGACTGCCCGATGCGTGGCTCGTGTCGGGATGCCTCGTTCAAACCGTCTGGAACGCGCTGACCGGCCGCGCGATCGGCTATGGCATCAACGACTATGATGTTTTCTACTACGATCCCGACACATCATGGGAAGCAGAAAACACCATCATTCATGACATGCAGCGCCGGCTGGCACATCTCGGGGCGACCATCGAGGTGCGCAATCAGGCGCGGGTCCATCTCTGGTATCCGGGCAAGCATGGTGTGCCCTATCCGCCGCTGCGATGCGCGACCGAAGGCATCGATCGCTTCCTGACGAGGAATACGCAGGTCGGGCTGCGCCGCATCGGCGACTGCTATGAGACCTACGCGCCACACGGTTTCGGCGACATCGCAGGCATGATGGTGCGGCCCAATCCCGGACCGAATTTTTCAGCCGGCAACTACACGGAAAAAGCGAAGCGGTGGAAAGCGCTGTGGCCGGAGCTCACAATTCTCCCGGCGGATCGCGCATGATACCGATCAGCCGCTATCGCACGACGCCGGATGTGAAACCCGGCTTGCGGCGCGGCGGCTTGATTTCCTTTTTCAGGAAACATCGCGCGGCACGGCCTGCGTAGCCGGGCCGTGAAAAGGTCCATGCCCGGCATTTGTTATCGGCTTCGCAGGCATGACGACAGGCGGCATCGGCCTCGGCCTTGTCGTCTTTCTTGATCTCGAAACTGCGATAGTCGCCGCCTGAGCGGTCGGTCGAATTTTCGACCGGACCCGTACGCCGCTCGATCACGCCCGCGCCGCGCACGCCGGATACGCAGCACAGGTTTTCGACCCGTGGCGGCACCGCGTTCTTGAGCCAGCACACCGCAGTCTCAGACCGATCGTTGGGATAGTTGAAGCTCCAGGCACGGCAGCGGCGATCGCGCTCGCATGCCAGCGCGCAGTCGGCGGGATCGCCCGACCGCAGCGGAGTATGCAGATAATCAGCACCGGGGCGGTCGAAATTTGCCTGGGCATGCACCGGCCCCGCGACCGGAACGGCCATCGACAGCAGCACAGCGAGCAGGATCAAGCAGACTTTCAAAGCAAAGACTTTCAGCGCGCCCCGCAAAAACCAAGTCCCCTGAAACGGGGGATGCGAACCGGAACGCTCATTAAATCGCCACGTTGATGTACGGCGGATGAACGGCGCGGACGTGAACCCGTTCCCGATCAAAACCTGTTGATCTAGAAAGCGTATTCGCGATAGGCGGGCTCCACCGACCCCTTCCATGCGCCATTGAATTTCGCGAGCATCTCTTCGGCGGGAGAGTGGCCGGAGTCCAGGATGCGATCGAGCGGCTCCAGATGCCGCGACTCGTCGCGGCCGAGATGATCGACGCAGCCGCGCCGGCGCAGACCCGCATGCGCCAGCACAAGACATTCTTTTGCGATTTCGAACAGGTAGCGCTCCCTGATCCGGCTCTTGAAGCCCATCCGCGGCACGTCG
>JAFEFK010000569.1 GCA_018240625.1 Pseudomonadota bacterium | reverse complement strand
GATGCTGTCGCGATGCACGAACGGCGCGATCGCATCGAAGAAAGCGAGTGCGGATTCGTCGGTCAGCGCGCGGATCGCGTCGGCGAGGAGCGCCGAGGTGAGGGGGCCGGTGGCTATGATGACATTGCGCCAGTCCGCGGGCGGCAGACCCCCGACCTCAGCGCGGCTGATCTCGATCAGGGGATGGTCGCCGAGGGCTTTGGTCACCGCCGCCGAGAAGCCATCACGATCTACCGCGAGCGCGCCTCCGGCCGGAACTTGATTGGCGTCGGCACAGCGCATGATCAGCGAACCCAGCCGGCGCATCTCGGCGTGCAGCAATCCCACCGCGTTATTGGCGGCGTCGTCGGAGCGGAATGAATTGGAACAGACGAGTTCGGCCAGGCCGTCAGTCTGATGCGCCTCGGTCATTCGATGCGGGCGCATTTCATGCACAACCACAGGGATACCGGCTTGGGCGACTTGCCATGCGGCTTCCGAGCCTGCGAGGCCGGCACCCACAATATGGACGGCGCCGCGGGGGGATTCGATCTGTGTCATGGCCGCAGGGGTAGCGTGTTTTCCGCGTGAGGGGAATCGCGTTTGCACGGGAACAGACCGCAGACACGACAACGCCCGCGCGAGGCGGGCGTTATCCGTTCGATGCAACCGGCTAAGACGATTTAGCCGTTGTAGGAACCCGCGGCGACGCGCGGAATATCCGAGCGATCAAGTCCGATATCGGCCAGTTCACGATCGTTGAGCTGCGACAGCTCGCTGACGTTGCGCTGATACTCTCGGAACGCCTGGATCATGCGGATGAATGAGAGCAGCATGGTATAGTCTCCTTGTCTTGACGATTCAGCCCTTGGAGGGAAGCCTCATCGTTGAAATGAATATAGGGCAGTTAGGTGCGATGCAGCAGTTCAAATGTTGCGATGCAGCTAAACGTAATTTGCATGGCTATAGCAAGAAATGATTAACTTCTGGGTTGCCCCAAGATATCATCGAAGAGGGTCGGGTAAGGCGTCGCTCGCTGATGTTCGCGGCTAAACAGAGGCAATTGATTCGATTATGGATGCCAATGAGCTCAAAGTCGCTGCGTAAGCGCTAAAATTCCGTCCAGCAATTGGAAGCCAGGATTAGTTGGATATAAGACGGCGTCACGTTTTTGCCATGTGTAATTCACATAAGAAACGTAAAAGAGAATATATATTCATATTATAACAAGCGCATGAATTACGGGATACAACGATAGCGATTTCGCGTCTCGAACCTGCCGAAGGGGCAGGTTAAGCGGGGCGAGATGTCCGATCTGCCTCACGCCGTGGTGCGTCAGGAGCAGCATTCGCTATGAGTTGGCCTGCGACGATCCTGAACAAGCGCTAACCTCGAGAAGACCGAGACTGCGGTCGCAATGGCTGATGCCGACGCCAACAAGATGCCGGGCATTCGCAGACGCGCAAGGCGCCATGCTGAGCGGCGAGATGGGCGCCTGCGCAATGCATCTTGGCCGCCATGCGCGCGAGCATGATGAAGTTGACATTATTGCGTGAGCCGGTCGCGGGGTGCGATCGGCTCATCGCCGGATCGACAGCGGATCACGGCGCCCGCGCAAGTTGGCTGGCAAAATAGGCAATTGTCCGGGCGTAAACGTCGCTCTTGTTCCACTGCTTGATCACATCGAAATTCGGACTGCCGGGCTGCCAGTCCTTTCCCTTCTGCCAGCCGTAGCTCGCGAGATAGTTCGCCGTCGATGCCAGGGCGTCCGGCGCGCTGTGCAGCAGGTCGCGGCGGCCGTTGCCGTCGAAATCGACCGCGAACTTGAGATAGGACGACGGCATAAATTGGGTTTGTCCGATTTCACCGGCCCATGCGCCTCGCATTTCGGATGGTGCGAGGTCGCCGTGCTCGACGATCCGCAACGCATCCATCAGTTCGCCGCGAAACTGATCCGAACGGCGGCAGTCATAAGCAAGCGTCGCAAGCGCGGGGATGGTCGGAAACTTTCCGATGTTGGCGCCAAAATCGGTTTCCAGTCCCCAGATTGCAACGATGACTTCGCCGGGTACGCCGTAGGCCTGCTCGATGCGTGACAGTACGGAGCCGTATTGTTTCATCATCGTGCCGCCTTTCGCGAGGCGGGGCGGGACCATACGGCCGGAGAATTGTTCAAAGCTCTGCTGAAACACTGTCTGGGAGCGATCCCGCGACAGCACGCTTTGATTGAGCGTTACGCCATTGAGGCTCGCAGCGATCGTCCGTTCGGAAATGCCTTTTGCTGCCGCATCGCGTTTGAAGTCTGTGAGCCACATCTCGAAGCTGCCGCTGCCGCACGTGGCTGCGAACGCCGAAGACATCGGCGCGGCTATCAATGCGGCGAGCACGATCGCTTTGAGGAGGGGGCCCATAGCGTCACCATCAATCGCTTTACGTGTTGCCCACGAACAACACGATACCCCGATGATGTGAAATATCTGTGTGAACCGCGGCCAAAACAAGGCTTAGCCCACGAAGTGAAATGCAGTTGGCTAATCCAATGCATCAGCGGCCGCATGACGCCGCGAACGCTAGGCCATCCCTGACACCGAGTTCGTAGGCTGCTCGAATACCGTCTGGATTGGTGATGTCGAATTGACCGACGCCGATTTTGCGTGACGGCTGCACATAAGTGCGGCCGCGTACCGACGGAAGCGATTTATAAAGGCGCGTCAGCAATACGAGCGTCTTTCCGCCCGCGCTTTCGACGGCGCCAACAGGCTCGACCGGCACGTTGTCGACGAGGCCGCCATCGAAGGCGGGCGAGTTGCCGACCTGTGTGACCGGAATAAACGGCGGCACTCCGCTGCTCGCCATCAACACGTCGCGGAATTGACTGGCATCGGTCAGCGCTCGCACCGATACGAATTCCGGGCGAAAACCGAGTTTGCGCCCGAGGCGCGGATGCACGGGGTGAAATAGCTTCTTCTCGACCTGGTAGGCGGCAATGCCGAGCAGCGCGCCGGTGATGGGTGACAGGCCTCGCGGAAGGCGCGTCACCGCGATTTGCAGATCCGTCAGCCTATTCAGCTTCGCGATGGCGTCGTCATCGATGGTCTGCAATAACAAGTCGCTGTAGAGCGAGCCGACCGGGCACAATGGCTCGCCACGCCGCCATGCGGCAACGTCGAAATTCTTCAGGTGGGGACCGCAGCCGTCAAATACGCGCCGGCGGGCCGCGGGACCAAGACCCAGCAGGCTGTAGGCTGCGGCGAACGCCCCTGCGCTTGCGGCAACCACCAGCGATGGCTTGAGTTCGAGCCGATCGGCTGTAGCTTCATAAAATCCGCCCTGCCAGTAGCAGCGGTTACCCCCGCCGGCGAACACGATAGCATCGAACATGAGCGACGGCCTGGGTCTGGAAACGCGGGAGCGTTTCCATGCCAAACTGCGCGGCAACAATCAACGCGACACCGGACCGGTTGTCGCCGAGATGGTTTCCAGGAGCGTCCCCGTCGATGTCGCCTGCCAGGGCGGCCGGAGAACATCGGCGGCGAGAACGACGACAATCGTGTCTATCGGTCCTCTATCGGTCCTCTATCGGTTCTCTATCGGTTCTTGCCGCCCCACTGAAACAGGGATGACGGGAAGTCGGCGGCGTAGCGCCGGACCTTCGGGGTCGAAGGCGGTTCGTGCGACGTCGGAACGGGCTCGATGGCCTTGCGATAGAGATGCCAGGTCGCATGGCCAAGCAACGGGATCACGACCGCGAGGCCGATAAAGAATGGAATCGATCCGAGCACCAGCAAAGCGGCGACGATCAACCCCCATTCCGCGGCCGCGACCGGGTTCTTTGCGACCACGCGCAACGACGTCAGCACGGCATCGGTCACGCCGGCGTGCCGGTCGAGCATCAGCGGAAACGACACGATGCTGATGCACAGCGCGACGACCGCGAACAGGAAACCGACGCCGCAGCCGACGACGATCAGGCGCCAGCCTTCCGGCGTGGTCAGAACGCGCGTGACGAAGTCGGGAATCTCCGACGCCGGCGCGTTGCCGAATGTCGAGACATAGATTTCCTGCGCGGCCGCAACCCATACGACGAAAATCGCGAGCAGCAGCGTGCCTAGTCCAAGCATCGCGCCGAACGACGGCGAGCGCAGCACGCGCGTCGCATGCCAGGCGGATGCGTCCTGACCGAGTTCGCGCCGGTAGCTCAACTCGTAGAGGCCGAGCGCGGCGAACGGCCCGAGCAGCGCAAAACCCGCGGCGAGAGGAAACAGCAGCGGCAATACCGAGTAGCCCATCGCGAGACGCGCCAGCACAATGCCGAGCACGGGATAGATCACGCACAGGATGATCGCGTGACTTGGCACCGCCTTGAAGTCTTCCCAGCCCAGCCG
>JAFEFK010000568.1 GCA_018240625.1 Pseudomonadota bacterium | reverse complement strand
GTGAACTCGCAATGACGGGGTAGCTGTTATTCTTCCACCAGCGCGTTCATGTGTTCGATTGCGTCGGCAAAATCTTCCTTGAATTCCTGCACGACGGCGCCCGCCGATTTCACGCTGTCGATCAGGCCCACGCCCTGTCCGACAAAGTAACTGACCAGATCGCGCGCAGCCGCGTTACCCGAGGCGGCGGCGCGATCGATCGAATTGAACGCGTCGCGGCTGATGATGCTTTGCAGCGGCATCGGCAATGCGCCGGGACTATCGGGGCCGCGATCCCAGGCATCGGTCCAGACCGAGCGCAACTGACGCGCCGGCTTTCCGGTGCGGCCTTTTGAGCGGATCGCGTCGCGGGAAGAGGCTGCGATCATCTTTTCGCGAAAGATTTCGGTGGTCTCGGACTCCACGGTTGCAAGCCACACGGACCCGGTCCAGGCGCCGGCGGCACCCATCGCCATGCAGGCCGCCATCTGGCGTCCGGTCATGATGCCGCCGGCCGCCAGCACCGGCACGTCGCGCATCGGTTTGACCGCCTTGATGACTTCGGGGATCAGCACCATGGTCGAGACCTCGCCGCAATGGCCGCCGGCCTCCGTGCCCTGCGCGACCAAAATATCCACGCCGGCTGCGACCTGCCGCACGGCGTGTTCCTTGGCGCCGACCAGTGCCGCGACCGGGACGTTGTGCGCCTTGCCCATGTCGATCATGGTTTTGGGCGGCACGCCGAGCGCGTTGGCGATCAGGCGGATCGGATGGCGGAACGAGGCGTCGAGCACCTCCAGCGCGCGCCGGGCGTCGAATGGCTGCGGCTGGTTGTCGGCGACATTGGTTGTCGTCAGTTCGATGCCATATTTTTTCAGGAGATCGCGGGTGAAATCCCGATGCGCCGGCGTGATGCGGCCCTCAAGGCTTTTCCAGGTGACGTCCTTTTCGCCCGCGGTCGAGATGTTCTCCGGGATCAGTACATCGAGGCCATAGGGCTTGCCGTCAACGTGATCGTCGATCCATTTCAGCTCCTGTTCGATGGTTTCGGGAGAATGTGTCGTCGCGCCGAGCACGCCAAAGCCGCCGGCGCGGCTGACGGCTGCGACCACATCGCGGCAATGGCTGAAGGCGAGCAGCGGGAATTCAATTCCCAGCATATCGCAGATCGGTGATTTCATGATGCTGGTCCCGCTCCCGATGGCTGCATTGATCGTGTAAACTCGATTGCGACGCTAGCCCATCAGCGGTACCCGCGCCAAGCATCCGTTGGCGCAAAGTGGTGTGCCGGTAGGCACGCATTCCGTGCCGCAAAATATGCAAGGCGGATGCGACGGCTTTGCCACTTGCGCTTTTGCGCCGCGCGCCCAATGCTGGATTCGATGCGTTCGGCGAAAACGCGATCTGTCGGGAGAGAAGTTTAATGACCGTGCCGCAGTCACATTCCGCAAAACGTCAGGATACAAGCCGCGACGCCTATGACGTTGTCATCGTCGGCGCGGGCTTTGCCGGCATGTATATGCTGCATCGGCTGCGAGGGCTCGGCTTTTCGGCGCGGGTGTTCGAGCAGGGCAGCGAGGTCGGCGGAACCTGGTACTGGAAGCGCTAGCCCGGCGCACGCTGCGATGTCGAAAGCATGCAGTATTCCTATTCCTTCGACGACAAGCTGCAGCAGGAATGGGACTGGAGCGAGCGCTATGCGCCGCAGCCGGAAATCCTCAAATATGCCCAGCATGTCGCGGACCGGTTCAATCTGCGACCGGACATCCAGTTCGACACCCGCGTCGAGTCGGCCGTCTTCGATGAGACCCGCAATGTATGGTCGGTCGCGACCTCCGATGGCAAGACCGTCACGGCGAAGCATGTGGTTCTGGCCACCGGCTGCCTGTCCAACGCGCGGATGCCAGACTTCAAGGGGCTGAAAGACTTCAAGGGCGAGGTTTATCACACCGGCCATTGGCCGCATCACCCGGTCGATTTCACGGATAAACGCGTCGGCGTGATCGGCACCGGCTCTTCGGCGATCCAGTCGATTCCCGTCATCGCTGAGAAGGCCAGCCAAGTCACCGTCTTTCAGCGCACGGCAAATTTCAGCATCCCGGCACGCAACGGCTTATTGACGGCCGAGGAGCGGCAGTCGTTTCGGCAAAACTATCCGGAAATCCGCCGCAAGGCGCGCGAGGAGATGCGCAACGGCATCTGGCAGGAATTGCCCGATCGCGGCGCGCTGGACGACGGCGACAACGAGCGCCGCGCCAAATACGAAACGCGATGGACCAAGGGAGGTTTGACGTTCACCGCAACCTATAACAACATTGCGCTGGACAAGGCCGCCAACGACACCGCCGCCGATTTCGTGCGCGGCAAGATTGCCGAAATCGTCAAGGATCCGCAGACCGCGCGCCTGTTGCAGCCGAACGATCATCCGATCGGCTCGAAGCGGATTTGCGTCGATACGGATTATTACGCGACCTTCAATCGTCCCAACGTCACGCTGGTGGACGTGAAGTCCACGCCGATCGAGGAAATCCTGCCGAACGGTGTGCGCGTCGGCGGCAAGGATTACGAATTCGATACGCTGGTGCTGGCGACGGGCTTCGATGCCATGACCGGATCTGTCGCCAAGATCGACATCAAGGGCAGGAATGGACAAACGCTCAACCGGAAATGGGAAGCGGGCCCGCGCACCTATCTTGGCCTGATGAGCGAGGGCTTTCCGAATCTCTTCATCATCACGGGGCCGGGCAGCCCGTCGGTGCTGAGCAACATGATCGTCTCGATCGAGCAGCATGTCGACTGGATCGCCGATTGCCTGGGCTATATGCGGGATCGCGGCCTCGATGTGATGGAAGCAAAGCGGGATGCCGAAGATAAATGGGTCGACCACGTCAACGAGGTCGCGCATGGCACGCTCTATCCGCAGGCCAACTCCTGGTACATGGGCGCGAACATTCCCGGCAAGCCGCGCATCTTCATGCCCTACATCGGCGGCGTCGGCGCCTACCGGCAGATTTGCAACGACGTCGCGGCGAAGGACTATGAGGGATTTGCGATGACGGCTGCGGAGCAGAGGCAGCGAGTAGCGGTGTTCTGAAGG
>JAFEFK010000567.1 GCA_018240625.1 Pseudomonadota bacterium | reverse complement strand
GGATCGGGGTCTGCGGGCGGGTTGGCCTGATCGGATTTCAAACGCAATCCGCAATGCTGCGCCTCCCTCAGCATCCAGACGAGCGGCACATAGGCCAGCGAGTCGTCGGGATAGCCGCCGCCCACATTGGAATGCACGCCCGCGAACCAAACCTGACTGATCTGCTCGTCCTTGAGGAATCGCTTCGTCCCGGGATCGAACGGTACCGGCGGATCGGTGCGTTCGTCCCACAATTCCGGATGGAAGGTGGTGCGCTCCTCGTCGAGCGCGAGCGCCTGGCAGGCGCGGGCCACGCGAGCCCGGTTGAGCGTGTGATCGGGCAATTCGAGCGGGAAGATCCACTTGCTGACACCGCGCGTCATCTCGTCGAGCGGCAGGCCATAGGCGGAAACCGTATCCCACACACCGAGAAAGCGGATGCGCCGGAGCTCGCGGTTGTCCGCCTTGCCGTAGTCCTTCCGCAGGAACACATCGCGGGTCGCGCGGAAGATCCTCTCGGCACGCCAGACCGTGTGGAAGCGTTCGCGGCGATATTGCCGGTACGCCTGATGTGCTCTTCGATCGAGGTCGGCCTCATTGTCGGCCGCGACCAGACCTTGATTGAGCATCAGCCCGGCAACGATGCGAATCGTGAATCCGCCGCGGCTGAAGCCGAAGCCAAAAATCTCGTCGTCCTCGGTGCGGTAGTTGCGGCAGGCGAACTTGTAGATGTCGATGACATTGCGTTTCAGGCCAAAACCGAACGCGCCACCGAGAATGGCGAACGGCTTGAACGAGGAGGTGCCGACGCCGTCGTCGTAGAACGCCACTTGATCCGAGCCCGAGAGATCGAGCGCCTCGAAGGTGCGCCAGACATTGGTGCGCCAGACCTTGGCCGCAGAATTTCCGGTGCCGTCCGACAGCAGAATGATTTTCCGGCCCATGTGATGCCCCCGGAACAATAACGTCGCGACGCTTCTCGCACCTTCATTTTATTCAAAATGAGCAGGGCTCAAATCAACTGCCGCCCGTTGCCGGCATCAGCGCACCTGATCGCGGCAAAATTCGGTTGCCCGGAGTAACCGCCGGTGTCCTTTGCCGCGATCACAAACAACAAAGCCGCCTTGCGGCGGCTTGCTGTTCACGTGTCTGCGTTGCCATCGAGAAATTCTGGAGCGGGCGAAGGGATTCGAACCCTCGACCCCGACCTTGGCAAGGTCGTGCTCTACCACTGAGCTACACCCGCATCCGAGAATTTGGCGGCGATTGCCCGCCGCCAACGGCAGACCTATGCCAAATGCGGCCCGCGAATGCAACAGCCAGTCTGCCGCCCAAAACCCCGTCCCGGTGAGGCCAAAAGAGAGTTGAGAGCAAAACTGCTCAGAAACCCGGCATAGCCAGCGGATTCGCCGAAGAATCGTCAAATTCCGGTCAAGGGTGCGTTTCCAGTCCTATCCGGCGCTCGTAAACGCGGATCTCCATTTG
>JAFEFK010000566.1 GCA_018240625.1 Pseudomonadota bacterium | reverse complement strand
CTCCCCCGGTTCCGACGGCTACACCAAACCTGCCCGAGACAGCGTCAAAAAGCTGATCGACGGCAAACCGGCAGCACGATAGTGGATTGGATTTGACATTCGCGCCCCCTCAGAGGCGAGTTCGCGGCGCGAATGTCAAAATCCAAAACTCCACTAGAAATATATACTTGCTGGTGGTCCTTTGATTTTAACATTCGCAAGGGCACTCGCCGAGACGGACTGCGAATGTTAGAATCGGACCACTAGGTCCCGTCGAAAAGCGAGGCGCAATGGACTGTCAGAGCCCTTCAAGCGACGCCGATACGCCCGACCTGGATTTCGATCTCGATGGCGACACGCTCCGTGAGGAATGCGGCGTGTTCGGCATCTTCGGCCATCCCGATGCCGCTGCGATCACCGCTCTCGGCCTTCATGCCCTTCAGCATCGAGGTCAGGAAGCCGCCGGGATCGTGACCTTCGATGGCCACCGTTTCCATTCCGAACGCCGTCTCGGTCTCGTCGGCGATACCTTTTCCCGTCGCGAGGTGATCGAACGCCTCCCCGGTTCCGCCGCTGTCGGCCACACTCGCTACTCGACCACCGGCGGCACCATCCTGCGCAACGTGCAGCCGCTGTTCGCAGAACTCAACGCCGGCGGCTTCGCCGTCGCTCACAACGGCAATCTTACCAACGGGCTGACGCTGCGCCGCGAACTGGTGCGGCACGGTGCGATGATGCAATCCACCACCGATACCGAGGTGATCCTGCATCTGGTTGCGCAATCCAAACGCGGCCGTTTCATTGAGCGCTATATCGAGGCGCTTCGCACCATCGAGGGTGCCTATGCGCTGGTGTCGCTGACCAACAAAAAACTGATCGGCGCGCGCGACCCGCGCGGTATCCGCCCGCTTGTTCTCGGCGAGCTGGATGGCTGCCCGATCCTCGCCTCGGAGACCTGCGCACTCGACATCATCGGCGCAAAATATGTCCGCGACATCGAGCCCGGCGAGGTCATCGTGTTCGATCGCAAGGGCGGGACCATCCAGACCGAGATTCACAAACCCTTCCCGCCGATGCCGCCACGGCCGTGCATCTTCGAATACATCTATTTCTCGCGGCCGGATTCAATCGTCGGCGGCCGCTCGGTTTACGAAGTCCGCAAGGCCTTCGGCGCGCAACTCGCCCGTGAAAGTCATCCCGACATCGATGTCGTCGTGCCCGTACCGGACTCAGGGGTGCCAGCCGCTATCGGCTACAGCCAGTTCTCCGGCGTACCGTTCGAACTCGGCATCATCCGCAACCACTATGTCGGCCGCACCTTCATCCAGCCGAGCCAGAGCATCCGCGAACTCGGCGTGCGCATGAAGCATTCGGCCAATCGCGCCGCGATCGAAGGCAAGCGCATCCTCCTGATCGACGACTCTCTGGTACGCGGTACCACCTCGAAGAAGATCGTGCGCATGATGCGCGACGCCGGCGCCCGGGAAGTTCACTTCCGTCTCGCCTCGCCGCCGATCATTCATCCCGATTACTACGGCATCGATCTGCCGGATCGCAGCGGACTATTGGCCGCGACCCACAGCCTCGAGCAGATGCGCGAGATCATCGGCGCGGACTCGCTGGCGTTCCTGTCCATCGACGGCATGTATCGCGCCATGGGCGAGCCCGGCCGCGATGCCGCGAACCCGAAATACGCCGACCACTGCTTCACCGGTGTCTACCCGACCCACCTCACCGATCAGACCGACGTCGAACCGCCGCAGCATCAGCTCTCGCTGCTCGCGGAAGCGAGCTGATTTCAGACGCGAGTCTGAATGCGCCGGTTCAGCCGGCGCTCATCCGTGCGAGCCACACTGTCAGGCCGCCGCAATCCTGATCTTCCACGACGTGCTGCACCAGCGAAAAACCGTGCGCGGCGAGTAACGTCTCGTATTCCGCCGTATCGAGACTGGCGTGATAAAGCGCCTCGCCCTGATATGAGCCAATCGCCTCGCCTGCCCGGGGCCCACTGGTAAACATGAGAGCCGCGGCATGCTCCGCATGATCTCGAAAGATGGCGAACATCGCGCGCTGATCATCCGGCGTCAGGTGGAAGAAACTGTTCCATGCGACGATGCCGCCAAAGCGGCGTGCCAGCGAAATCGCGCGCATGTCGGCCGCAATCCACGTCTCGTCCGGAAATCTGGAGCGGCAGAGGCCTATCAGCGTCGGCGATGAATCGACGCCGGTCACGCGATGTTTCGCCTCGATCAGATAACGCGCGATCGGCTCGCCGGATCCGCAGCCGAGATCGAGAACATCCGCACCTTTCGGCATGACCTGCCTAAATCGCTCGAACCACGCGCGTTCGACCAGCCGCCGGCCGCGATCGCTGTCAAATGCCGTCGCATGACGTTCGTACAATGCCTGGATGTTTTTTGATGATGGATGCGGGCCGTCCGCGTCCAGACGTCTCACCATCAACCGCGCATCGTTGCCGTAGCTGTGCAGTTTCGCTTCAAGCTCCGGCACGGCGAGCGCCGCGAATCCCTGACGCTGCCAGAAGCGCTCCGAACCGTGGACCGCGACCAGCGACAGGGTCGGCAATGCCTCGCTTCGCGCCTGCGCTGCAAGTTGCGCGACAATTGCCCTACCCGCGCCGCTGCCCCGTGCGGCCGGAGCAAGCGCAAGGTCATGAATATAGTACGTCGAGGGCCGCCCCGGCATCGCGCCGAGCAGATCGTTCAGCGACGGCGGCTGACGGTCGATCCATGGATGACTGACGGCATAGGCCTCCAAAACGGGGCCCCGTGCGAGCACATGACAGCCCGCCGGATAGAGCCGCAGCCGCTCGGCGAATACCGCATCATCTTCCGGATAGTCGGGATGGATCGCCGCGGCGAGGTCGCTGACGGCCGCTAAATCGGCGGCTGTCATCTGGCGCCATCGGCGTTCCGTCGAGGTGGATTTCAAAGTCATTTCGTCATGTACCACAGAATAGGCCGTTCCTCTCCCCGCTTGCGGGAAGAGGTCGGGTCGCCCTTGCCATCCGGGTGAGAGCGAGCCGGCGTGGGTTTATTCGTATGCATCGATATGCCATAGCAGGCTCCTCACCCGGCTTGCCGCCGCGCGGCTGGCCACCCTCTCCCGCGCACGGGCGAGGAAGAAGACGCAGGCCTCCCTATGACCCTTCCTCTCGCCTCCCGTATCGCCCTCGTCACCGGCGCCTCCCGCGGCATCGGCTATGCTACCGCGCGCGCGCTCGCCAAAGCGGGTGCCCATGTCATTGCAGTGGCGCGCACGCAAGGCGGCCTGGAAGAACTCGATGACGACATTCGGCGGGATGGCGGCAGCGCGACGCTGGTGCCGCTCAGTGTCACCGACTTTGAGGGCATCGCCAGGCTTGGCGCGGCGCTGAACGAGCGTCACGGCAAGCTCGATATTCTCATCGGCAACGCCGGCCTTGCGGGCACGGCGTCGCCGCTTGGCCACACCGATCCCAAATTCTGGGACGGCATGATTGCAGTGAACGTCTCCGCAAACTTTCAACTGATCCGCTGCATGGAGCCGCTGCTTCAGCAGTCGGACGCCGGGCGCGCCGTGTTTGTGACTTCGGGGGTCGCGAGCAAGGCGACGGCCTACCTCGGTCCTTATGCCGCCTCGAAAGCCGCGCTGGATGCGCTGGTACGCGTGTGGGCCAACGAAACTGCAACGACGCCGATCCGCGTCAACCTGTTCAGCCCCGGGCCGATCCGCACCCGAATGCGCGCCATCGTATTTCCAGGCGAGGATCCAACGACCCTCGACACCCCGGCGCAGGTGGCGGAGTTCATCGTGCCGATGTGCCTTCCATCGTGGAATGAGACTGGCAAACTCTACGACTACAAGAGCCGCACGCTGATGAGCTTCCATCAGCCATCTGCCTGATGCCTTCGCGCATGGGTGCCGCGCCCGCTATCGATTGACTTGTCGTCACCGGCACGATTGACTTCCCTTAAGCTGGATCGAACCCGCGCGCCAAAATCAGGGAGGTTGCCATGCCATGCATGCGCGCTTGCGGACGTATTCTTACCTTCGTTCTTGGATTGCTGCTGATCACCACCGCGCGTCCGTTATCGGCTCACGCAGGCGACATTCCAAAATTCGAAGTCGACGCGTCATGGCCGAAGCCTCTGCCGAACAACTGGGTGCTCGGTCAGGTCGGCGGCATCACTGCCGACAAGGACGGGCATATCTGGGTATTCCAGCGGCCACGCTCGCTGACCGAGGACGAGAAAGGCGCAACCCTGACGCCGCCGCGTTCGAAGTGCTGCGTCCCCGCGCCGCCGGTATTGGAATTCGATGCGGCCGGCAATTTGCTGCGTTCGTGGGGCGGACCCGGTGATGGCTATACCTGGGTCGGCAACGAGCACGGCATCGACGTCGATGACAAGGGCTTTGTCTGGCTCACGGGAAATGCCGCCACCGACGGTGTGGTCCTGAAGTTTACCACCGATGGCAAGTATGTCGGGCAGATCGGCGCAGTCGGCCCGATCAAGGGCAGCAACGACACCACGGGTCTCGGCCGTCCCGCGGAAACCTTCGTCGACGAAGCGGCGCGGGAAATCTACATTGCCGATGGCTACGGCAATCGCCGCGTCATCGTGTTCGATGCCGATACGCTCGCTTTCAAGCGCTATTGGGGCGCGTACGGTCATAAGCCGAATGACGACAAACAAGCGCCCTATGATCCAAAAGCCGCGGTCTCGCAGCAGTTCGGCAACCCCGTGCATTGCGTGAAAGTCAGCAAGGACGGGCTGGTCTATGTATGCGACCGCACCAACGACCGCATGCAGGTGTTCAAAACCGACGGCACCTTCGTGAAGGAGTGGTTCTACGAAAAGAACACCCTCGGTAACGGCTCGGTGTGGGATGTCGCGATCTGGCCAGATCCGAAGCAGACTTATCTGCTCAGCGCCGACGGCGAAAATAACGAGATCCGGATTCTGAAACGCGACGACGGGACGGTGGTCGGCAGTTTTGGCCGCAATGGCCGTCAGGCCGGCCAGTTTCATTGGATCCACGCCATGGCGGTCGACAAGGCGGGCAATGTCTATACCGCCGAGGTCGATACCGGAAAGCGCGTGCAGAAATTCAAGCTGGTTTCCGATGCGCTGCGCTGAGTTTCCGGCGAGGCCGATTCCCGGCGGCCATTAAATCGCGACAATGACGGCTGACGCTGTGCGCGCGGACAAATCTCGCACAGCGTCTGCGCCCGACAATGGAATGCTGCAACAACCGTCCCGGAGATCACCGTGCCCCG
>JAFEFK010000565.1 GCA_018240625.1 Pseudomonadota bacterium | reverse complement strand
TGCGGTCGCGCGGTGAGCGCTATCGCGACTATCAATCCCGCACCAGCAGGTTCTTTCCGCGCCCGCCGCAGACAGGAGCGCCGTCATGAGTCTTATTTCCACGATTATCGGCACGGCCGAACGCGTGCCGCTCCCGGATGCGGTGATCCGTACCGGCGTCAGCAGGCTTTGCTCGCGCACGGCGGCGCGGCTGGCGACCGGTAATGCTGCGAGCGATGCGGCGTTCGCCGATGAAATGGCCGCGCGCGCCATCGCCGAATATACCGACGAGGCCAACGCCCAGCACTATGAGGTGCCGGCGGCGTTTTTCGCACATGTGCTCGGACCGAACCGGAAATACTCGTCTTGTTTTTACAAGAAGCCGGCCTCGACGCTGCAGGAAGCCGAAGAGGAGGCGCTGCGCCAGACCGTCGACCACGCGGATCTGGCCGACGGCCAGTCGGTCCTCGAACTCGGCTGCGGTTGGGGCTCGCTGTCGCTGTGGATGGCGCGTCAGTTCCCGAATGCGCGCATCATGGCGGTGTCGAACTCGCGCTCGCAACGCGACTATATCGAGGAGCAGGCAGCGGCGCGGGGGCTGACCAACCTCGAGGTCATCACCCAGGACATGAACGTGTTCCGTCCCGCACGCAAATTCGACCGGATTGTCTCGGTCGAGATGTTCGAGCACATGATGAACTGGCGGGACCTGATGATGCGGGTCAATTCCTGGCTTGCGCTCGACGGTCGGTTCTTCATGCACATCTTCACCCACCGTACCGGCGCTTATCTGTTCGATCGTGCCGACCGGGAGGACTGGATCGCCCAACACTTCTTCACCGGCGGAGTGATGCCGAGCCATCACCTGATCCGGCAATACAATGACCTTTTCACGGTCGAAAAGGAATGGCGGTGGAGCGGTGTGCACTATCAGCGCACCGCGATCGACTGGCTCGCCAACTTCGATCGCAATCGCGACGAGATCGAGACCATCCTGCAGCCTGTCTACGGCGGCGAGACCGCGCTGTGGATGCGGCGCTGGCGCTGGTTCTTTCTCGCGACCGCCGGATTGTTCGGGTATGCAGACGGCAGCGAATGGGGCGTCAGCCATTATCGGATGATCGCGACGACCTGAGACGAAAGACTGCGGTCATCTGACGCAAGATGTGCTCGTTTGCCGCCGATCGGGCAAACTGCTGCATTGCTGTGCAGGTGAGAACACTCTTTTCGCAATCGTGTTTGATTACCATTTTCTTTCGCATTCATTGGAACCAGACTCACGAATGCGTGAGTCGATAAAAGACGACGCGACATCAACGCGATAGCGTTGTGTGACATTGCGCCGCCGCAAAACATATTGCATCGCAGTCGTTGTCGTCTAACCTGAACGCATCAGAGATTGCGCGGATTCGCATGTGACTCTGCGAGGCATCACGTCTCGCGGAATGCGGGTTCTTGCGTCCGTGTCACGGGGTATCCGGTTCCAATGCTGCGATTTGATTCACGACTGATGTCCGTCGCTCTGTTGATTGCCGGATTGTCGCCCCTGCTTGGCGGCTGCAATGAGCCGGTGATCACGGCCGAGGCTGCGACTCATACGCCCGCTCCGGAAGTCAGCGTCGTCACAGTCGTTCCGAAGCCGCATGCGGTGGTGCGCGAATTGCCGGGCCGTATCGCGCCGACGCGGGTCGCGGACGTACGGCCGCGCGTTTCTGGTATTATTACCGAGCGCATGTTCAAGCAAGGCAGCGAAGTCAAGGCCGGAGATCCCTTGTATCAGATCGATCCAAAGCCGTTCGAAGTGGAGTTGCAGGCCGCCGAAGCGGCGCTGGCAAAGGCCGATGCCGTGTTCGAACAGGCCTCTCATCAGGAGAAACGCATCGCGCAACTGACGGCGCAGCACGCGACCTCCCAGGTTCAGAATGAAAAAGCGATCGCCGACATGCGTCAGGCCGAGGCGGAGGTGGCCGGCCGCAAGGCCGATGTCGCGCGTGCTCGGCTCCATCTCGATTACACCACCATTCGCGCGCCGATCGCCGGCGTGGTCGGCGCTGCGCATGCGAGCGAAGGCGCGCTCGTTGTCCAGAACGATACGTCCAATCTCGCGACCGTGCAGCAGCTCGATACGATCTACGCCGATTTCACCCAATCGGCGAACGAGCTCAACGAACTGCGCCGGGCGCTCGAGAGCGGTGAACTGGAACGTCTCGCGCCAGGCGCCGCAAAAGTCCGCCTCGTACTGGACGACGGGACGATCTATCCGCTGCCTGGAAAGTTTCTGTTTTCCGAAGCCAGGGTCGATGCTTCAACCGGGCAGGTCACGCTGCGCGGCGAGTTTCCGAATCCGAACCGCGAACTGCTGCCCGGTATGTATGTCCGCGTGCTGCTTGAGCAGGGCGTCGATAGCGATGCGATCACCGTTCCCCAACAGGCTGTGCAGCGCGATTCCAGCGGCGGCAGCGAGGTCTTCGTGGTCAAGGACGATAACCGCGTGACGATCCGTCCGATCCGGACCGCCTCCACGCGAGACGGTGTGTCGCTGGTCAGCCAGGGACTGAAGTCCGGCGATCGCGTCGTGGTCGAAGGTTTTCAGAAATTCGTGGCCGGCGACACGGTGCGCCCGGTCATGTGGGCGGAAGCCGATGCTTCGGAAGCAACCGGAGCGCTGCCAGACAAGACCGTAGCGGCCAGGCAGTAGCGGATCATGTCGGGCTTCTTCATCGACCGGCCCATCTTCGCATGGGTGATCGCGCTGTTCATCTGCCTGATCGGCGCGATCTCGATTCCGTTTCTCGCAGTGGCGCAGTATCCGATCATCGCGCCGCCGTCGATTTCGGTCTCGACCAGTTATCCCGGCGCCTCGCCGCAGAACCTCTACAACAGCGTCACGCGTCTGATCGAGGAACAGCTCAACGGCGCCTCGGGTATCCTGAACTTCGAGTCCACCAGCGATTCGCTTGGCCAGGTCGAGATCACCGCGAATTTCGTGCCTGGCACCGAACTCGATCTGGCGTCGGTCGACGTGCAGAATCGCATCAAGCGGATCGAGTCGCGTCTGCCGGCCGCTGTGCTGAAAGAAGGCATCCTGGTCGAGGAAGCGTCCAGCGATACGCTGCAGATCGTCACGCTACGCTCCACCGACGGCAGCCTCGACGAGGTCGGGCTCGGCGATTTCATGATGCGCAACATCGTTGGCGAAATTCGGCGGATTTCCGGGGTCGGCCGTGCCACACTGTTTTCAACCGAGCGCTCGCTGCGCATTTGGGTCGATCCCGATAAGCTGGTCGGCTACGACCTGACGTCGGATGATGTCACCAAGGCGATCGCGGCGCAGAATGCGCAAGTGGCCTCGGGTAGCATCGGCTCGCCGCCGAGCCGCGCCGGGCAGAAAACCTCGGCGCTGGT
>JAFEFK010000564.1 GCA_018240625.1 Pseudomonadota bacterium | reverse complement strand
GGCGGGGATGCGGCGGCATTGCGCGAACTCGTGGTGAAAAGCGTCCGCGCAAAAACCCTCGCGAAGACGGCAACGGTTCTTTATCTCGCCGGAGCGGATCTTTCACGCGATCTTGCGGGTGAACTGGGCGATCGCGGTTTCGATGTGGTGACGGCGACGAGCTACCGGATGACACCGGTGCTGAGCCTGTCGCGCGAGGTCTGTGAGGCGTTTGCAGCGCATCGGATTGCGGCGGTACTGCACTACTCGCGCCGGAGCGCCCGTGCGTTCCTGGAGGCGGTGCGGATCGGGGGTGTCGAAATCTCGGCTTTGGCGATTCCGCAATGCTGCATCTCCGACGCAGTAGCGGCGATTTTGCGGGACGCCGGCGCCTCTCAGGTCGCGGTGGCACGGGCCTCGAATGAAAATGCACTGTTTGAGGCGCTGGACCGTGCGTTGCAGCCATTATCGCGGTAAGGAGAGATGTCTTGAATCTGAGTCTGGCGGATCGCCGCAATGAGGAATGCTGACGATGGTCGATGACAGCCCTAACGACCCGTCGCAGGAGGCGAGCCGGCCGAAGCGCGCCCCCCCGACTATCGACCTCGAAGCGACCGAAGTTTCCAGAGCGGCGGACGAGGCCGGTCCTGAAGACGCGGGCAAGACGGCTGACGATCAGCAACCCCTCGGCGAACAGCCGGTTTCTCCGCGCGCGCCTTCCCGCACCTCATCGGCGGCGATTTCTGCCATTGCAGGCGTGCTTGCCGCCGGGCTGGTGGTCGGCGGCGCGTGGCTAGCGGGTTGGCCGGCATCATCGTCCGCGCCGCAAGTCAGTTCGGCAGAATTTGGCGATCTTTCGACCCGCGTTGCCAGCGTCGAGTCCAAGGTGGCGAAGCCTCTCGCTCCGGCAGCAGATCCGGCCGCCGCAGCGCGGTTCGATGCCTTGGAGAAGTCCGTTACATCGCTGCGCGGCGAACTGGCGGCGGTCCGCGGTCAATCCGACAAGCTGGCTGCGGCGGTGAAGGACGTGACAGCTGCGCCGCGCGAAGCCGCCAGCGCCCCGGGTCTTTCGGCCATCGACGCGCGGCTCGCTCAGATCGAGCAGACGGTACGCACGCTGACTGCCGAGACCGCCGACCGCAAGTCAACGCCGGCCGATGATGTCCCTCTTCGCCGCGTCATGGTCGCGACTCTGCTGAATGTTTCGGTGCGGCAGGGCGAGCCTTATGGCGAAATCCTGGCGGCGTCGAAAGCGCTGGCGGCCGATCCCGGCATATTGAAGCCGCTGGAGATGTTTGAGAGCTCGGGCGTACCGAACGCCAATGTACTGTGTCGGCAACTGCTTGTGATTGTTCCAAAACTCGCGCCGGCATCCGCCACCACGGCCGGCACTGGAATTGTGAACCGCCTGCAGGAAGGCGCCGCGCGGCTGGTACGGATCGAACGCACCGATGCTCCGGTGGGAGATTCCGCCAATGCTATCGTCGCGCGTATCACCGCATCGGCCCTGCACAACGATGTTGCCGCTGCGAGGGCGGGACTGAATGCTCTTCCCCCGGCCGATCGGGCCGCCGCTCAATCCTGGATTGCCAAGGCCGATGCGCGCGATGCCGCTCTGGCCGCGTCACGTCAATTCGCGGCCGATGCGATGGGGGCACTAACCAAACCGGTACAATAGGTTTCTGATGTTTCGCATTATCCTGTTCCTTATCTTGATTGCGCTCGCAGCATCGGGCGCAGCCTGGATTGCCGATCAAACCGGCACGATTGTTTTGTCGTGGAGTGTCTGGCGAATCGAGACCACGCTGCCGATTTTTGTCCTGGCGCTCGGCCTGCTCGTCGTCGCTGCCGTCGCGTTGTGGACGATGGTGCGCGGTTTGTGGCGGATGCCTAAGCGTATCAGGCGGGCGCGCCGCGAACGCCTGCATGCACGTGGACGGCACGCGATTACCCATGGGTTGCTGGCGGTCGGTCACGGCGACGCCGCGGCGGCGCGCTCGCATGCCGACGTTGCGCGGCGGCTGGCTTCACATGATCCGCTTGCGCTCCTGTTACACGCGCAGTCTGCGCAGCTCGAGGGCGATCGCGAGGGCGCGCAGCGCGCGTTCCGCGCCATGGCCGAACGCGCGGACACGCGACTGCTCGGCTTGCGCGGGCTTTTCATCGAGGCGCAGCGCGCCGACGATCCGGCGGCGGCCATGACGATCGCGGAAGAGGCGCTGAAACTCTCGCCATCGTCGCCATGGGCATCGCAGGCCGCATTGGGCTTCCGATGCGCGGGAGGCGACTGGACCGGCGCACTCGCCATTCTCGACAATAACCTGGCCTCCGGTCTGATCGATAAGGCGCTGTATCGTCGCCATCGCGGCGTGTTGCTGACCGCGCGGGCGCTGCAGCTCGAAACGACGGATCGCGATATGTCGCGCGATGCAGTAACGGAGGCTGTGAAGCTCGCACCGACGCTGATTCCGGCTGCGGTGCTCGCGAGCAAGTATCAGAGCGAGGCCCATCAGATCCGCCGCTCGATGCGCATCATCGAGGCCGCGTGGCTGGCACAACCGCATCCCGATCTCGCCGATGCCTATGCCCATGTCAGGCTGGGCGATTCGGCGCGACAGCGGCTGGTGCGCGTCGAGACATTGGCGGCAAAAGTCCCCGGCCATCCGGAAAGCGCACTGGCGATTGCGCGGGCGGCGATTGACGCCAGCGAATTCGGCCGCGCGCGCGAGGCGCTGGAGCCGCTGATCGCAGCGCCGACGCAACGCGTTGCGATGCTGATGGCGGAAATCGAGCGCAGCGAGCACGGCGACAGTGGCCGCGCGCGCGCCTGGACGCTGCGTGCCGTCCGCGCCCTGCACGACCCGGTCTGGACCGCGGATGGATATGTGTCGGATCGCTGGCGTCCGGTGTCGCCGGTGACCGGGCGGCTTGATGCGTTCCAGTGGCAGACAGCACTCGCGGCATTG
>JAFEFK010000563.1 GCA_018240625.1 Pseudomonadota bacterium | reverse complement strand
CAAAACCGCCAATGTTTTCTTTGCTTTCACCCGCCGTCTTTCCTATCAATGCGCCCGCTGCCCCAGATCGTGGCACGACGAGTTACACCCATGGCCAAAGCCCCCCCGGCGCCGCCCTCCCTCGCGGTGCTGCGCAAAGAAATCGACGCCATCGACGAGCAGGTCCACAACCTGCTGATGCAGCGTGGCGACATCATCGATCGCCTGATCTCGGTCAAGCAGACCCAGGAAGTCGGCTCCGCATTCCGCCCCGCGCGCGAGGCCGACATGATGCGGAGGCTCGCGCAACGGCATCGCGGCATTCTTCCGCTCGACACCGTCGAGAGCATCTGGCGCGTTATCATTTCGACCTTCACGTATGTCCAGGCGCCGTTCTCGCTGCATGCCGACCTGTCTCTGGGTGAATCAGCGATGCGGGATTCCGCGCGTTTCCATTTCGGCTTCACGGTGCCGTTCGTATCGCATTTCAGCGCCTCGGCCGCGGTCGAGGGCGTGGCGAAATCAAAGGGCGACCTCGCGCTGGTGTCGGCCACCTCGAGCCGCGCGCCGTGGTGGCTCGCGCTCGAAACCGAGGGCGCGCCGAAGATCATCGCGCGCCTGCCATTCATCGAGCGCGCCGATCATCCGGCGGCACTGCCGGTGTTCGTGGTCTCGCGCGTCGCCGATAGCGCCATGGTCACGGAAGTCGAGATGTGGAGCGTGCGCGTCTCCGGCTGGAATGCCGAGATCGCCCGCGCCCTGTCGCCCCTTGCCGAGATCGTGGCGGTGCCCGACACCGCTTTCGACGGCGCGGCGTTGCTGGTATCGGTCACAAATGGCAACAGTCTCGACAAGATCAAGTCGGCGCTGATCGAAGCCGGCGCGTCGGTTCGCTCGTCAGCCCTCGTCGGCAGCCACGCAACCCGCTATACGATGCCCACAAACGGGGCCGCCAAAGCTTAAGGCCCCGACAGTCCGGAGTTGATGATGTCTCGTCCTGTGCCGAATCCCGGCATTCTCGATATTGCGCCCTATACGCCCGGCAAGAGTCCGGTACCGGAAGCGGGCCGCAAGGTGTTCAAGTTGTCGGCCAACGAAACGCCGTTCGGTCCGTCGCCGAAGGCGATGGCCGTCTACAAGGACGCCGTGGCGCATCTGGAGGACTATCCGGAGGGCACCTCCCGCGTGCTGCGCGAAGCCATCGGCCGCGCCTATGGGCTCGATCCCGATCGCATCATCTGCGGCGCGGGCTCCGACGAAATCCTCAACCTTCTCGCGCACACCTACCTCAGCCATGGCGACGAGGCGATCTCAACTAAGCACGGTTTCCTGGTGTACCCGATCGCGACCATGGCGAACGGCGCGACAAACATTGTCGCACCGGAGAGCGAGTACACGGCGGATGTCGATGCCATTCTCGCGCGAGTCACTGCGAAGACGAAGCTGATCTGGCTCGCCAACCCGAACAACCCGACCGGCACCTATCTGCCGTTCGATGAGGTGAAGCGGCTGCGCGCAGGACTTCCGCCGCACGTGCTGCTGGTGCTCGATGCCGCCTATTCGGATTACGTGTCGCGCAACGACTACGAACTCGGCATCGAACTGGTGGCGACCACCGAGAATACCGTGCTGACGCACACCTTCTCGAAAATCCACGGCCTCGCCGCGCTGCGGATCGGCTGGATGTTCGGTCCCGCGCACATTGTCGATGCGGTCAATCGCATCCGCGGACCTTTCAACGTCTCGACGCCGGCGATGCTCGCAGCCGTGGCCGCGATCGAAGACACCGCGCATCAGCAGATGTCGAAACAACACACGGAGACGTGGCGCAACTGGATGACGGAAGAAGCTACCAAGCTCGGTCTCAAGGTGACGCCGAGCGTGGCGAACTTCATCCTGATCCATTTCCCGACGACCAAGGGCAAGACCGCGGCCGACGCCGACGCGTTCCTCACCAGGCGCGGCCTCGTGCTGCGCGCGCTCAACAATTACGGGCTACCGCACGCCTTGCGCATGACCATCGGCACCGAGGAAGCCAACCGCCTGGTGGCCGACGGCTTGCGCGACTTCATGGCGCAGCCATGAACGCTGCGCCGTCATTCCAGAGGATCGCGCTGATCGGCTTCGGCCTGATCGGCGGTTCGATCGCACGCGCGGCTCGCGTGCAGGGGCTGGCGAAGGAAATCGTCACCACCGCGCGCTCCGAAAAGACGCGTGCGCGCGTGATGGAGCTCGGCATCGTCGACCGCGTGGTGAAAACCAATGCGGAAGCCGTCAAGGACGCCGATCTCGTGATCCTCTGTATTCCGGTCGGCGCGTGCGGGCCGGTGGCGCAGGAGATCGGGCCTCATCTCAAGCCGGGCGCCATCATCTCCGACGTCGGATCGGTGAAGGGCGCCGTCGTCCGCGACATGGCTCCGCATTTACCAGCCAGCGTGCATTTCGTGCCCGCGCATCCCGTGGCCGGCACCGAACACTCCGGCCCCGATTCCGGTTTTCCCGAACTGTTCATCAACCGCTGGTGCATCCTGACACCGCCTGAGGGGACCGATCCGGCTGCGGTCGATAGGCTGCGCGCGTTCTGGACCGCGATCGGCGCCAAGGTCGAGGTCATGACGCCCGACCATCACGATCTGGTGCTGGCGATCACCAGCCATCTGCCGCATCTGATCGCCTACACCATCGTCGGCACCGCCGACGAACTCGGCGAGGTCACGTCATCGGAAGTCATGAAGTTCTCGGCCGGCGGTTTCCGCGACTTCACCCGCATCGCGGCGTCCGATCCGACCATGTGGCGCGACGTGTTCCTGAACAATAAGGACGCGGTGCTGGAGATGCTCGGCACCTTCAGCGAAGATCTTTCCAAGCTCACGCGCGCCATGCGCCGCGGCGACGGCGAGGCGCTGTTCGATCATTTTACCCGTACGCGTGCGATCCGGCGCGGCATCGTCGAGATCGGTCAGGATTCGGCCGCGCCCGATTTCGGGCGGCTGCAGACGAGCGCCGTGAAGAAATCTTAGAACGGTCAAGTTTGCAGCGCGTTTCAACGAGCGCCTTTTCACCTCTCCCGCTCGCGGGGGAGGTCGACCGGCAAGCATAGCGAAGTCGGTCGGGTGGGGGGCATTTTCATGATTCTGCCCCCTCCCCAACCCTCCCCCGCAAGCGGGAGAGGGGTTCACCGTGCTTGGTGATACGTTTCCATCAAAGGGCGCCTTCTGAGCCATCAGAACAGCGGCGGCGTCTGGGCCACCTTGAACGGTCCGACGAAGATCGCGCCGTCGACGAATTTCAACGGGAAGGCGCGCGCCTTCTTGCCTTCCAGCGTCGCTTCCTGACCGAGCGCATTGAGGCCGGCGGCGATGCCAACGTTGGCGTTCTGGCGCACGGCCTTGGCCAGACCCGGGATCGCCCGATCCAGTGCGCCGAACAGCTTGCTGAGGTCCTGCGTCTTCACACCGGGCGCGACCTTGTCGAGGGTGCCCTGCGGCACGCCCTCTTCCAGCATCTTGTCAATTCCGAGCGCGGGAATCACTTTCTCGAATCCCGCCACCGTCATCTGCAATTCGCCATCGAGGTGCCCACTGGCGGTGAGACCGAGCGAGCCGGCAGCAATGGCGATCAGATCGCCCTGCTGGATGCGGGACTGCGTGATCTCGACACGGCCGCCCTCAGCCTGCAATTCGCGAAACCGCAGCGGCCAGGGTTTTGGCGTGAAATCTTTCAGTCCGCGCACCATCGCATGGACATTGGCATCGAACGGCTCCGCCAGCAGCGGATGGATGTCCTGCAGGGTTGCTCCGGTCAATTCGAGGACGGTCTCGATGACGGGATGATCCGACGCGGATCCCTCCGCGATGCGGCCGTGCAACTCCACATGCTTGGCGCGCGCAACCGGCGCCTGCACCGAAGCCGCAATGCGATCGATCGCCGGATTGTCGAACACGATATCCGCGCGCTGGGGAATGCCGGGCAGTCCGACCACACTGCTGCGCGCCGTGCTCCAGTTCACGACCATCTCGGGATGCCCGCGCTGGGACAGCGTTGCAGGCGCCTTGAACTCCGCGATCAGCAGTTTTGGCGTGTATATCTGTGCGACCACGAGAATGTCGCCGAGGCTCACCGTCACGGGCGGCGTCTGCGCCGATGCCTGATCCGCCGTCTGCGATTTCAACGCGACGGTCGCACCCTCACAGTGAACCTCCAGACGGAACGGAAACCCTGCGACGGTCCGTCTGGCACAATCATAGACGCGCCCAGACGCAGCTTCGCGCGCACGCCAGGCATCGACGGTCTGATCAACCTGCGAAGCCGCGTAGAACCAGAACGCGCTCCATGCCGCGGCCGCGATGACGACCAGCACGGGCATGACGAAGACGGGCCAAAGACGGCGCTTGCGAAGAACAATGGGGATATCGGTCATTCCGGACCTAAAGCCATGAATTTTGTCGAATCGGCGTCGGCGCGGACAATAATCGTGCAATTCCAGCAAAGCCAGCAGCCGCAATTCTGCTTCGCTTGGCCGCAGGTGTCTGCGAGTGGAGCGACTTTGACATTCGCACCCCACCTAACAGTGAGTCCGGAAAGCGAATGTCAAATTCAAAGCT
>JAFEFK010000562.1 GCA_018240625.1 Pseudomonadota bacterium | reverse complement strand
GACCGCCGTTCGCCTGGCCGTCGATGGCGGAACGCTGGCGATCGCGCTGCTGTCCATCGCCGTGGGCACGCCCTTTACGCTGCAATATGCGCGCGAGGCCGTGGATGCCGAAACCGCGAAGCTGCCCGCTTTCCTGACGGCGAACTACATCATCACCGCCGCTTGGGCCGCCGCCATCGTCCTGATGGCGGCCGCGAACCTCTTTGCGTTCTACGTGCCGAGCCTGCCGCTGTGGATCGGCATCGGAATCGGATTCGCGGCCCGCAACGCTGCCGTCTATTTCACCAGATGGTATCCGCAATACCTGCGCGCGAAAAACACCGCTGCGGCAATCTGATCCATTCGCAACGATCGACAACCTCGGTTTCAATACACTTACAGGCGGCCACGATCCCGCAGGGAGTTTTGACGATGACAAGCGTATTCGCCAAGCTCGGCAGCGACTTCCTCTCAAGCATCATCTTCCTGGTCGTCTACGGCATCACCGACGACGTGGTGCTGGCCACCGCCATAGGCATCGCAGCCGCGATCGCGCAGGTGGTCTATTCCCGCATCAAAGGCAATCCGCTCGGCTTCATGACCTATGCGAGCCTTGCGCTCGTCATCGTGCTCGGCAGCGCGACGCTGCTGACAAAAGATCCCCGCTTCGTGATGTTCAAGCCGAGCGTCGCCCACTTCGCCATCGGCGCGGTCATGCTGAAGCGCGGCTGGATGCTGCGCTACATGCCTGCGATCGTTGTCGAGCACGCGCCCGGTCTCATCACCAAGGCGGGATATGCATGGGCGGCACTGATGTTCGCGCTCGGGCTCGGTAACATCGCTGTCGCCATGACCGGCGATGTGAAACTGTGGGCGTTCTACATCTCGTTTGTCGCCTTCGGCGCCAAGATCGTTGCCTTCGCGATCCAGTATGTGGCCTTCCGTTTTATCATCACGCGAAAGTTGCGCGGCGAAGCCGCCGCCGCCCGAAACGCCGCAACGAGTTGACGCACAGGCTGGCGTCCGATTCAGCCGCGTTGAATCGGACACCAGTTTAATTTAATCCCCCGATTGAGCATGATCTTATCCGAAAATCGGTTTCCACTTTTCGGGATCCTGCTCTAACCGCTGCACGATCCGGTTGAGAAGTCCGCGTCCCGCTGATAGTCCTGTGGCCGACACGCGGATGTGACGAATGTCAGGCCGATCCCGGCCGATGCTCTTACCCGAAG
>JAFEFK010000561.1 GCA_018240625.1 Pseudomonadota bacterium | reverse complement strand
GCTCCGTGTCAGCGGAGCGCCGTGTGTGTGGGCTCTTGGAGTTCAGATGTGATAGGTCTTCAGCGGCGGGATGCCATTGAAGGCCACCGACGAGTAGGTCGACGTATACGCGCCGGTGCCTTCGATCAGCAGCTTGTCGCCGATCTCGAGCGTCACCGGCAGCGGATACGGCTGCTTCTCGTACAGCACGTCGGCGGAATCGCAGGTCGGGCCCGCGAGTACGCACGGCGTCATCTCGGCGCCGTCATGCGGTGTTTTGATCGCATAACGGATCGACTCGTCCATCGTCTCGGCAAGACCGCCGAACTTGCCGATGTCGAGATAGACCCAGCGCACCTCATCCTCGTCGCTCTTCTTCGAAATCAGAACGACTTCGGTCTCGATGATGCCGGCGTTGCCGACCATGCCGCGGCCCGGCTCGATGATGGTCTCCGGGATCTGGTTGCCGAAGTGCTTGCGCAACGCGCGGAAGATCGACCGGCCGTACTGCACGACCGGAGGAACGTCCTTGAGGTACTTCGTCGGGAACCCGCCGCCCATGTTGACCATGGACAGGTTGATGCCGCGCTCGGCGCAGTCGCGGAACACCGTTGAGGCCATCGCCAGCGCGCGGTCCCACGCCTTCACCTTGCGCTGCTGCGAGCCGACGTGGAACGAAATGCCCACGGGCTCAAGGCGCAGACGCTTGGCGAGATCGAGCACCTCGACCGCCATCTCCGGATCGCAGCCGAACTTGCGCGACAGCGGCCACTCGGCGCCGGCGCAATCATAGAGGATGCGGCAGAACACCTTCGCACCGGGTGCGGCGCGGGCGATCTTCTCGACCTCCGCGGTGCAGTCCACTGCGAACAGGCGAATGCCGAGCGCGAAGGCGCGCGCGATGTCGCGCTCTTTCTTGATCGTGTTGCCATAGGAGATGCGGTCCGGCGTCGCGCCGGCAGCCAGCGCCATCTCGATCTCCGCCACTGTCGCGGTGTCGAAGCACGAGCCCATCGAGGCCAGCAGCGACAGCACTTCCGGCGCAGGATTCGCCTTCACCGCATAGAACACGCGGCTATCGGGCAATGCCTTCGAGAAGGTCTGGTAGTTGTCGCGCACGACTTCGAGGTCGACCACGAGGCAGGGCTCGGTGTCCCGGCCTTCGCTGCGGCGGTTGCGCAGGAATTCCTGAATACGTTCGGTCATAGCACCCTCCAAACGGTCCAGCGACGGACTCGTTCAAAATGATTTTCGGCGTGAGCGCTCTGGCGATGCCGCACGATGGAGACGCGACAAGGCCTTAGAACTCAAACCGAACTGTGCTGCCGTGGATTGGTTGGG
>JAFEFK010000560.1 GCA_018240625.1 Pseudomonadota bacterium | reverse complement strand
TCTTTGGCATTCCCCGGGGCTACGGCGGCATATGTTCACACTATCCTTCGAGGCTCGCTTCGCTCGCTCCTCAAGATGACGCAATCTCATTTACTTCTTCACCAGCGGGCAGCGCGATTCCGACAATGGCTGGAATGCCTGATCGCCCGGCACCGTCGCCAGCAGCTTGTAGTCATCCCAGCGCCCCTTGGATTCGGAGGGCTTCTTGACCTCGAACAAATACATGTCGTGGACCATGCGGCCATCGGCGCGGATATGGCCGTTTTTCGCGAACATGTCGTTGATCGGCGTGTCCTTCATGATCTTCATGACGGGCGCGGAGTCGGTGGTGCCTGCTGCCTTGACGGCCTGAAGATAGTGCAGCACCGACGAATAGACGCCCGCTTGCGCCGACGTGGGCGGACGCTTCATCCGCTCCATGAAGCGTTTTGAGAACGCGCGGGTATCGTCGTTGAGATCCCAGTAGAAGGCTTCCGCGAGCAGCAGGCCCTGCGCGGTCTGAAGGCCGACGCTGTCGATATCGGTGACGAATGCGAGCAGCGGCGACATTTTCTGGCCACCCTTCATCAGGCCGAACTCGGCGCCCTGCTTGATCGCGTTGATGGTGTCGCCGCCGGCGTTGGCTAGTCCGATGACCTTCGCTTTCGAAGCCTGTGCCTGCAGCAGGAACGACGAGAAATCAGAAGTGTTCAGCGGATGACGAACGTCTCCGAGCACCTTGCCGCCGTGCTTGATCACGACATTGGCGGTGTCCTTTTCCAGGTCGTGGCCGAAGGCGTAGTCGGCGGTGAGGAAGAACCAGGTATCCAGACCCTGCTTGACGGCAGCGAGACCGGTCACATTCGCCTGCCCGTAGGTGTCGAACACATAGTGCACGGTGTAGGGGCCGCAGGCTTCGTTGCTCAGGCGAATTGACCCGGGACCGTTGAAGATGACGATCTTGTTGCGCGCCTTCGCGATCTCACCCGCCGCCAGCGCGGTCGCCGACGCCGCGACGTCGAACAGCATTTCGACATGCTGATTGTCGAACATGTCGCGGGCGATGTTGGCGGCGAGATCGGCCTTGTTCAAATGGTCGCCGACGACGATCTCGATCTTGCGGCCAAGCACCTCGCCGCCAAAATCCTCCACCGCCATTTTCGCGGCGGTCTCGCTGCCGACGCCGGTGATATCGGCATAAAGACTCGACATATCCAGGATACCGCCGAGCTTCAGCGGCGGCTTGGTTTGCGCAGGCGCAGCCGAACTCGTCGCGACCATGGCGGATACGAGCAAGCCTGTAAGGATCGTCTTCACGTCAGCCTCCCTGATTGTGCCGCATCATTTTACGATGTCGTGATTGTTATCGGCGATCATGCCGCAATGATCGAACAGCGGCAAGCTGCGGCAAGGCATGAACCGCATGAGCGGAACGCTCCGCTTCAGCGAAATGACGGGCATTTTCCGCAAAACGGAATGGGTGTTACAAGATTGCCGATGATCCGCGAGGCATGGGATCGCGTCATGTTGTCGATGATGGCCAAGCACTCAGCCTTACAGAATGTTCTGTTTGCGGCGATGCTCTGCGGCGCTTCGTTCGGCATAACCGAGTCGTTTGCCGCCGGTTGCGAATTCGAGCTCCGGGGCGGAGGAGTCGTCAGTGCGGTGATCGATGCACGGACGTTCCGCCTTGACGATGGCCGCGACATCAGGTTGGCAGGCGTCGAGACGATGCCGTTAGAGTCCGGCGACCGCCGCGCGGTGCTCGCGACACTCATTGGGCGACGAGTTGTCTTGCGTAGTGAAAGCGACGCGCCGGATCGCTATGGCCGGCAGGCTGCATTTGTGTTCCCGGACCAATCGGCTACGTCGATACAGAGCGAACTTCTGATGCGCGGCGAAGCCCTGGTGTCGGCCGGCATCGCCGACCCGCCTTGCGCAGCGGAACTCGGCGCGGCCGAGGCCGTTGCACGGCGGGCCCGGCGTGGGATCTGGGCTCACGGATCGGCCATCAAAAACGCTGAAAGTCCCGACGATATTTTGACCCGGATCGGGCAATTTACTGTGGTAGAGGGCAAGGTTTTGTCGGTCAGGCAGGCCGGACCAACGGTTTATGTCAACTTTGGCCGGCGCTGGACACGAGACTTTGCTGCGACTATTTCAAGGCGAGTGCTATCATCCTTCGAGGCTGCGGGAATTATCGTCAAGTCTCTGGAAAATCAACGAATTCGCGTCCGCGGTTGGATTGAACGGCGCGGGGGACCGCGGATCGAAGTGTCCCGGGTGGGGCAAATTGAAGTGGTCGGCAATTAGCGCGGCGTGCGACTGCTGGAATCGAACCACTAGCCGAGCGGAGACGGTTACGAACGTGACAGGGTTTGTTGGACGGCGCGGGACCAGGTTGAGCCGCCGCCTTTTGGCTGCGGCTGTCCTGCTGTGTGCGAGCCTAACCCTTGCCGCGTGCGGTGATGTGAGCCGGTTCCAGGTCGCGGCGCATTCACCGGCCAATCCTGCGAAGCCGGCGCGCACGGTAGCCCAGACCCCGGCGGCGGAACGCGAACACGAGCGTATCCTCGCCTCCTATGGCGGCGCCTACGACGACCCGCATCTCGAAGCACTGATCAACAAGACGGTCGAACGGCTGGTCGCGGCGTCCGAACGGCCCGACCTCACCTATAAAGTCACGATCCTGAATTCAGGCGCCGTGAACGCCTTCGCGCTTCCGACCGGACAACTCTATGTGACGCGAGGTCTGATCGCGCTGGCCAACGACACCTCCGAACTCTCGTCGGTGCTATCGCATGAAATGGCGCACGTGCTGGCGAAGCACGCCGCCATCCGCGAGGACCAGGCGCGACAGGCGGCGCTCGTCACTCGCGTCGTCACCGACATGGGCACCGACCCGGATCTGACGGCGCTGGCGCTCGCAAAGTCAAAATTGACGATGGCGAGCTTTTCGCGCGCGCAGGAGTTCGAAGCCGACGGCATCGGGGTCGGGATATCCGCGCGCGCCCATTTCGATCCCTACGGCGCGGCGCGTTTCCTCACCGCGATGGAACGCAACGCGTCGCTCAAGGCCGGCAAGGCATCGCTGGACCCACGCTCGCAGGATTTCCTGTCGTCGCATCCGGCCACACCGGAGCGCGTCCAGAACGCGCAGGCCAACGCCCGCCAATATACCTCGCCTGAAGGAGGCGAGCGCGACCGCGAGGCCTATCTCGCGGCGATCGACAACATCGTCTACGGCGAAGATCCGAGCGAAGGTTTCGTGCGCGGCCGCCGCTTCCTGCATCCAAAACTCGGCTTCACGTTCCAGGCGCCGGAAGCCTTCACGCTGGATAATACCGCTCAGGCCGTGATCGGCGTTCGCGAAGGCGGCAGTCAGGCGATGCGTTTCGATGTCGTCCGGGTGCCCGCCGAACAGAAGCTCAGCGAGTATCTCAACTCCGGCTGGATGGAGAACGTCGACAGAGCCTCAACCGAGGAACTGACCATCAATGGTTTTCCCGCGGCCTCCGCGATCGCCCACGGCGATCAGTGGCAGTTCCGGGTGTATGCATTGCGCTTCGGCAGCGACGTCTATCGCTTTATTTTCGCGACCCGGCAGAAGACCACGGAAAGCGAGCGCAACGCGCGCGAAACGATCAGCTCGTTCCGCCGTCTGACGCTGGAAGAAATTCAGGCGGCGCGGCCGTTGCGTATCAAGGTCATCACCGTGCAGCCCGGCGATACCGTGGAATCGCTGTCGCATCGCATGGCAGGTGTCGATCGTCCGGCTGACCGCTTTCGCGTTCTCAACGGCCTCGACGCGCGTGCGCAGGTCAAGGTGCGCGAGCGGGTCAAGATCGTGGTCGATTGATCTCGCCCGTGCTGGAGCCTTTCCGCTCCGATGGAATCAGAAGCCGTGACTCCATGTTTTGGTCCGGCGCGTTTTATTCACGCGAACCGACAGCCACTTCGCTCGAAAACGCTATAGACCGCTCGTCCCCGCGGACGCGGGGAACGGACTTCGAGGCGTGAAGTGAACTGCTCTGGATACCCGCCTGCGCGGGTATGAGCGGATGGTGGTGCATTTGACGGGCAAACAAAAACCCGGCCTCTCGGCCGGGCTTCCTTAATTCTTCAAGCCTCGTGAAAGCGCTTACGCGGCTTCGTCTGCGACCGCGGTATCGTCGCCATCGGCTTCCGAATCCGCGTCACCGTCGGCTTCAGCCTCGGTCTCGGATTTGGCGCCACGGCGCGGACTCTTGGCGAGTTGCCCTTCGATTTCCTTGACCGCTTCGGTTTCCGTCACGTGCTGAACGACAGCGATCTCGCGCGACAGGCGATCGAGGGCTGCTTCATACAACTGGCGTTCGCTGTAGGACTGCTCCGGCTGCGATTCCGAACGATAGAGGTCGCGGACCACTTCGGCGATCGCAACGATGTCGCCCGAATTGATCTTCGCTTCGTATTCCTGCGCGCGGCGCGACCACATGGTGCGCTTGATGCGTGCGCGGCCCTTCAGCGTTTCAAGGGCACGCTTGACCAGCGCCGGCTCCGACAGCTTGCGCATGCCGACATTGGCGACCTTCGCCGTCGGCACCCGGAGCGTCATCTTGTCCTTCATGAAGTTGATGACGAACAGCTCAAGCTTGGCGCCTGCGATTTCCTGCTCTTCGATCGCCAGGATCTGGCCGACGCCGTGCGCCGGATAGACGACGAATTCGTTGGTCTTGAAGCCCTGACGCTGGGTCAGAACCTTCTTCGGCTCCTCGACACGGGGCGCTGCGGCAACCGGCTTGGCAGCGACAGGCTTCGCAGCCACCACGGGCTTCGCTGCTGCCTTGGCAATCGGTTTGGTCACGGTCTTGACGCTCGCCTTCGAAGCAGTCGCGGCGGTCTTCGCGGCAGGAGCCTTCGAACCGGCCGCTTTCGAGGCTGCGGCCTTGGCGGAAGTTTTGGCAGTCTTGCTTGGCATTGAGCTTCTTTTATTTTTTGAGGACTTGGCAGCCGAGGCCTTGGCAGCCGCCCGGGTGGTCTTGGCGGCAGGCCGGGCACGAGACTTTGTTGCACTGCGGCTAGCCGCAGACGCCTTGGAAGCACTCTTTTTACGCGTTTTCTGTGACACAGCCTGCGCGTGGAACTTCCACGCCCCTGTTCGATGTTTTTCACGGGAACCCTTCGGGGCCACAACTGGGCAAAAACAGGGTCCAGCATTAGGAATGTGCCTAATATAGCACATTTCCCGCAAAAATCAATGATTTATGCCCTTCGGCTGCGTCCCGGCAGGTGATTTGCAGAGCATTGTCGCGAACAGGGTTAAATCCGGCGTCGCCAGCTTTGGCTCAGATTAGAAATCGGGAAGCGGTCCGGCGGCGATATCAGTCTCCGGTACCGGGCTCGGGAGAAAAATAT
>JAFEFK010000055.1 GCA_018240625.1 Pseudomonadota bacterium | reverse complement strand
GCATGGAGACTTTGCGAGCAAGCTGTCGTTCGGATTCGCGAACTTGAGAACGAGATCGGTTGTTTCTTTGATCGCAATCCCGATGGGACGCTGCATCAAAAAGCGTTCGCCGGGCAGACCGCGGATCGGACTGTCCATAAGGGCGATCTGACCGGTATTGAGATCATCAGCCGGCTGATGGAGCAGGTGCTCGCACGGCCGGTCGAGAAATTGCAGGAACATCGGGCCGTCGGTCTTATACCGTCTAACGACGGTTCTGCGATTGCGGGCGTGCTCTTTATCGACATGCGTTCCGGCGTTCTTCGCTTCGTGCGCGCCAAGACGGTACTCATGGCAACGGGCGGCGGCCCGACGATGTACAAGTACCACACGCCGTCCGGCGACAAAACGATGGACGGTCTGGCAATGGCCCTGCGGCTCGGGCTTCCCCTCCGTGATATGGAGATGGTTCAATTCCATCCGACCGGATTACTCGCGGGCGAAGACACGAGGATGACGGGTACTGTGCTTGAGGAAGGCCTGCGAGGCGCCGGCGGCCAGTTGCTCAACAGCTACGAACACCGCTTCATGTTCGACTACGATGAGAAGGGCGAAAGAGCAACCCGCGATGTGGTGAGTCGAGGCATCTACGCAGAAATGCGGAAGAACAACACCTCCAAGAACGGCGGTGTGTACATCTCGATGGGGCACCTCGGACCCGAGAATGTTCGTGAAAAATTCAAAGGCATGGTCAAGCGATGCGCGGACAGTGGGTTTGACCTTGCTGGCGGTAAAGTCGAGGTGGTGCCGACCGCTCATTATTTCATGGGCGGGGTAGTCGTAGATATCGACACACGCACGGAGATGGAGGGCTTGTACGTCGCCGGCGAAGACGCAGGCGGCGCTCACGGCTCAAATCGCCTTGGGGGCAACGGCGTCGCTAACTCCACCGTCTACGGCGGCATTGCCGGAGACGTTATGGGTCGCGATATCCGAAATATGAACAGGTTGCACGATCCGGACGAGACTGTTCTTCAAGCCGAAGTTGAGCGAGCGATTTTTCCGTTCACCAAGAACCCCGGCGACATTCGTGAGTTGCGAAATGAACTTCAAAACACGATGTGGGACGATGTGGGGGTCTTGCGGACTGCCACAGGCATGAACAGGGGCCTTCGTCGCATCGCTGAGATCAGTTCACAACTGATGAACATCGGAGTTTCCGGGGGCAATCGCGCGTTCAATCTGACCTGGCACGATTGGCTGAACGTTCGATCGCTCTGCGATATCTCGGAAGTCATTGCAAAGGCCGGGCTGGAGCGCGAAAATTCGCGCGGCGCTCATTTCCGGGAGGATTTCCCGGATTCAGGGGACCTCGATAGCTCGTATTTTACGCTCGCGCGCAAGCATGGCGAAAGCCTTGGGGTTAGCCGAGAGGCCGTGAAATTTACGATCGTACGACCGGGGCAATCCATCCTATCCAACGAAGAACCCGACACGCTGGTGAGGGCTGCCGAATGATTTCAATAGATGCTGTTCAGAAGACTGCGGAAATCCTTATGGAAAAGGCCGCGATCGAAATACCGGAAGACTACCTCGACGGTCTCAAGGCTGCGGCGGACCTCGAAGACGGGGACCTGTCATCCTTCGTCCTCCAGGCCATGCTTGAGAATTACGAGGCTGCGAAGCAAGATCGTCGCGCTATGTGCGGCGACACGGGTTGCCCGCGCTGGTACGTCAAAATGGGAAATGAAGCCCGGGTCGAAGGCGGTCCCATCGCTTTGGAGACGGCGCTTCGCCGTGCCACCGCTAACGCCACCCGAAACGTGCCGTTGCGGCCGAACCGGGTTCATCCGCTTT
>JAFEFK010000559.1 GCA_018240625.1 Pseudomonadota bacterium | reverse complement strand
TCGCCAGTTCGACGTCGTTGTGCTTGGTCTGATGATTGAGGCGCTTGTAGTGGTTGTGAACGGCGACCGACAGCACCTTCTTGGCATGGCTCTGCCCGATGACGTAGTCGTCCAAAACCTTGCAGATTTCCTTCGGGGTTGGAATGCCGTCGCGCGACTTCACCAGCGAGGATTTGTTCTCCTCGCGAATGATGTCCATGCAGAGCTCAACGCATTCGTCGCAGATAAATACGGTGGGGCCCGCAATCAGCTTGCGCACTTCGTGCTGGCTCTTGCCGCAAAACGAGCAATACAGCGTATTCTTGGAGTCGCCCGTACCGACCTTACTCATTCCTGTCTCCGTCCGCCGTTCGATCTCGTCTGTTCGCTCGGTCGCCTGCCCGGTTCCGGCACGTCCCGGAAGCGAGTGTAGATAGGAGCAAAATCCGTACCAGAAAAGACCCTACGCTCTAAATCCCGCGCGAATCGCGCATAACCCGATTCTCCCACGCATACTAACTGAACCCGTCTAGCGAACCATGGTGCCAGCCGACTATCAAGATTTCGCTAATTCGCGAACCCTCCATGGCGTGACAATAGCGTGATTTGGCGGGGTGGCGCGACCCTCTGGAGCCAAATTCAGCCCAGCGTTGCGCGATTGCCACGGCTCTCCGCCCGGCGTGCAAACGGAACTTTCAGTCGGTCCAGCGGTATTTCGGCGCATCGCAGGGCGAGACCGGAGCGTCAACGCGCCCCGCCCCAACCAAGACTCCCAAGCCTGAGACCAAACCTGATTACAATGGCTTCGAAGCCGGCTCTTCCGCGCGCTTATCGATCACCTTATCGACGAGGCCGAACTCACGGGCCTGTTCGGCGGTGAGAAACCGGTCGCGCTCCAGAGAATCCTCGATCTTCTGATAGGTCTGACCGGTGTGCTTGACGTAGATTTCGTTGAGGCGCCGCTTGATGTTCTGGATTTCCTGGGCGTGGAGCAGGATATCGGTCGCCTGGCCCTGGAAACCGCCGGAGGGCTGATGCACCATGATGCGTGAATTCGGCAGCGAAAACCGCATGTCCTTTTCCCCGGCACAAAGCAGCAGCGAGCCTGCGGAAGCGGCCTGACCTGTGCACAGCGTCGACACCGGCGGTCGGATGAACTGCATGGTGTCGTACATCGCCAATCCCGATGTCACCACGCCGCCGGGCGAATTGATGTACATCGAGATTTCCTTCTTCGGATTCTCGGCTTCAAGGAACAGCAGTTGCGCGACGATAAGCGTCGCCATGCCGTCCTCGATGGGCCCGGTCACAAAGATGATGCGCTCTTTCAGCAGACGCGAGAAAATATCGTACGCCCTCTCACCGCGGTTGGTCTGCTCGACCACCATCGGCACGAGGTTCATGTAGGTTTCCACTGGATCGCGCATTGATCACCCAAATGTTGAGGAGGACGAAGCCGCGCCTGGCTCGCCGGATAACTCCAGCCCAGCCGATCCCGGCAAGCGTCCTGTGATGCAGGACTTCAATCAGGCCCAGACATATGAGCCAATCGCGCGGCGACAAGACCGCTGGCACCAACGCGACCGAACCTGGTGGTCCGATTCTAACATTCGCATCCCCTTTCAGCGAGCCCTCTTGCGAATGTTCG
>JAFEFK010000558.1 GCA_018240625.1 Pseudomonadota bacterium | reverse complement strand
AGGGAAAGCAATGTCCAGGTTCGGAAAATTCTGCACTTTATTGATAGCGACCACGGTTCTGTCCGCTCCGGCGCTGGCGGCCGATCCGATCAAGATCGGCGTGGTGACGCCGCTGTCGGGTACCTATTCGCCGATCGGGCAGCAGGTGCGGTGGGGTCTTGAGCTCGCGACCAAGCAGGTCAATGCGAGCGGCGGCATCATGGGCCGCCAGATTCAGCTGCTGTTCGAAGATGAAGAAGCCAATCCCTCGGTCGCAGTGCAGAAGGCCGAGAAGCTGTTCGAGTCGGAGAAGGTCGACTTCCTGACCGGCACCGTGAATTCGGGCTCGACGCTCGCGGTCGGCCAGACTGCCGAGCGGGCCAGCAAGCTGATCGCGACCACGGTTTCGTTCGCTGACTCCATTACCGGCGACAAATGCTCGCCTAACGTCTTCCGCGTCAATGCCCGTGCCGGCCAGCAATCGGCCGCGCTCGCGGCCTGGGTCGCGAAGCAGAAACCCAAGGCCAAGGTGTATTTCCTCGGCCCCGATTACGAAATGGGCCGCTCCACGGTCGCGACCTTCAAGAAGACCATCGAGGGTCTTGGTGCAACGTCGGTCGGCGAGGTGTTCGCCCCTTTGGGTAGCAAGGACTACACGCAATACTTCGGTCAACTCCGACAGGCGCGGCCGGAGGTGCTCTATACGTCTGTTGCCGGCAATGACACCGTGCGTTTGCTGACGCAGATGCAGGATTTCGGTTTGCTCAAAAATCTGCTGGTGGTTGGGGCATCGGGCACGGTGACCTCGCAGAATATCGGAGCGATTGGCGCCGCCGCCGACGGTTTTACCACCGGTGTCGGCTACTCCACCCAGATCAATAACGCTGCCAACAAGAAGTTCGTGGCCGATTTTCACAGCGCCTATAAGGCCAATCCCGATCTCTACGGTGCCGACAGTTATGGGTTGATCTACTTCTACAAGGCGGCTGTCGAAAAGGCGCAGTCGACCGCGACCGACAAGGTGCGGGCGGCAATGAGCGACCTGAAGTGGAGCACGCCGCAAGGCGACAAGGTCATGCGCGCGGGCGATCACCAGGCCATTCAGCCGATGTACGTCGTGCGTGTGAACAGCGGCAAGTTCGACATCGTGGGTGAGGTCGGTGGCGAGGAGGCGATCGGCCCCGATGAGTGCAAGCGGTTTTGACCGCGAAGAAGGTGCACTGACATGGCGGGAGGGATCGCGCGGCAACACTGCGCGATCCCGGCAACGCCAGAGACGATTTTGCGACGGAATACGCAGCAATTTGGCCCGCGACGGATGACAGTGAAGGCCACGGGTGAGAGCCAATGACTTCCGTTCTTGAATTCATACAATTCGTTCTGGCGCCGCAGATGATTACCGGTCTGTCGCTGGGGGTCGCCGTCGTTCTCGTGGCGCTGGGACTGACCATCATTTTCGGCCTGCTCGACGTTATCAACATGGCGCACGGCGAGTTCTATGCCATCGGTGCTTATCTCGCGCTGGCTCTGGGGGCGGCGGGTGTCAGCTTCTGGCTCCTGATCGTCATCGTGCCGCTCATTATGTTTCCGCTCGGCTATATAATCGAGCGCGGGATGATCCAGCGGGTATTCAACAAGCCGGATCGGCACGTCACCACGCTGTTGCTCACCTTTGGCCTCAGCCTGGTGCTGGAGGAAACGCTGAAGGTAATTTTCGGCCCCAATACGCAACGGCCGCCAACCCCGATTCCCGGCGCCTTCGACATGTTTGGCATTATCATGCCGAACTATCGGCTGTTCCTCATTCTCTTCGGCTCGGTGATTATCGTTGCGGTGGCGACGATCGTTAACCGCACCGCGCTCGGCGCGATGGTGCGGGCCGCCGCGTTTGACCGCAACATGGCGGCATCGCTCGGCGTGCCGGTCAGTCGCATTTATGCCGGGACATTCGCATTCGGCATCGCATTGGCCGGCCTCGCCGGCGTGCTGCTCGCACCGGTGTTCTCGGTGTTTCCCACCATGGGGCGCGATTTCATTTTCATGGCGTTTACAGTGGTGATCGTCGGCGGCATGGGAGCGATCATCGGCACGGTCGTTGCCGGGCTCGTTTTGACCCAGGTGCAGGTTCTGTCCAGCCTCGTGGTGTCGCCGGTGTGGAGCGATCCGATCGTATTCAGCATCATGGTTCTCGTCCTGGTCCTTCGGCCTCAGGGCCTCTTCGGTCGAATCGGTCATGCATAGCCCCCCGTCAAAGGAATCGGCT
>JAFEFK010000557.1 GCA_018240625.1 Pseudomonadota bacterium | reverse complement strand
GCTTTGTCTGTGGTGCGGCGGCCACACTGGCTTGCAAAGCTTGGAACCGATCGCGGTAGCAATCAGATCTTGAGCCAATCACGGTTGCCCAAACAAAAACCCCGGCCGCGAGGCCGGGGTTTTGATAAGTCCGCAGTCGCCGCGATCAGTACTTCGCAACCACCGGCGTGTTGAAGTGATAGTTCAGACCGGTGCGGAAGATATGCTCCTGTACGTGCGTGTTAAACGATCCGGGCACTCCCGCCGCGCCAACAGCGAGTGCATTGTTGGAGGAACCAAGGTCGACATAGAGATATTCGGTCTTGGACGTCCAGTTCGGTCCAAACAGGCCCAGAAACGTGAATGGCGTTTCGATGCCGCCACCCGCGGTCCAGCCGCCTCTTGTCGTATCGAACGTTCCCGTCACGCCGGGGATCGTGGACGCGACGGCCGTCCGCACGCCGCCGTATGCATAACCGGCGGTGGCATAGAGCAGCGTCGAGCCGAGCGAGTAGCCTACGCGGCCACGAGCGGTACCGAACCAGGGCAGTGTCGCATCGTAGGAAGCGAACAAGCCGGCATTGCAGGCCACGATGCAGGTCCTGTTATCACGCTGCGCGGAAGCCTGAATGTCGGCTTCCAGACCGAACACCCAGTTTGCTGCCTGCCAGTTGTAACCGGCCTGAACGCCGCCGTTGACGCCATCCGGGGCAAGGTTGAACTGCTCGTTCAAGCCCACGCCTGCCGCCACCAGTGAGCTGCGGTCACGCGCCGTGCCGCCGCCGAAGTTGCCGCCGAGGTAGAAGCCGCTCCAGTTCGCGGCGACGACCGGCGTATAGTTGCTGTTGCCGCCGATGCGATAGTTCAGGCCAACGCGGAAGATGTTTTCGCGGATTTCGGAATACTGGTTCTGGGTACCTACTGCCAGCGGATCGTTCTTGTTGCCCAGATTGAGATACAGATATTCGATCTTTCCGGTCCAGTTGCCGCCGAGCGCAGCTTCGACGCCGCTGCCGTAAACCCAACCGTCCTGCATGCGGTTGATCAGCGGCGTCATCGTGACACCACCTTCGGTGACAGTGGTCCGGACGTTGCCGTAAGCGTAACCCGCCGTGACGTAGGCCAGCACAGGACCGCTCGCGATACCGACGCGGCCGCGAACGGTGCCGAACCAGTCGAGGCTCTGGTTGTAGACAACAGGGGGAGCCGTCGTGAGGCTGGTGCCGGTGTCGCTCATGCCCGACCCCTGAATATCGGCTTCGAGACCGAACACCAGATTGCCGAGCACTGAAGGCGTCTGCCAGTTGTAACCAATCTGTCCGCCGCCGAGGCCGCCCTGCGGCTGCAGGTAATTCGACATCGCAGACGGAACAGCCGGTGTGGTCAGAATCTCGCGGTCGCGGGCAAGACCGACGCCTACGTTCGCGCCGATGTAGAAGCCGGTCCAATCATAGACCGTCGCCATGACAGGGGCCTTCGTGTAGGGGCGCGCCGCAAGATCGGCCGCCTGAGCGCTCATTGCGGTGCTGGCCAGCAGGATACCGAGCAGAATTCTTTTCATTATTGACCCCTGGGGAAAATCACCCTGAGAATTTACGCGCAAGGCGGCAATTTGTCTGTGGTGCGGCGGTCACACCGGCTTGGAAAGCGTCGGGAAAAACGAAAAAATAGCAGTAAATTCAACGGCTTTAAAATGTGTTGCCCATAATGCAGAACTCCATGGCCTGCCTTGATCCGCGCCCGCGTGGCGGGCAGGATGCCGTCAAGCCGAAGGGCGGTGCGGCACACGGGTGCTTCCGGCCGATCGGTGCAAAAGGACGTCATGGGAGTGAAACATGTCATCGCGCCGAACGGCCCTCGCGGCCGGATTTATCGCTGCCACCGTTCTGTCTGTCGCCACCGGGGCCATTGCCGCAGACAAGAAATATGATCCGGGCGCGTCGGACACCGAGATCAAGATCGGACAAACCATTCCGCATAGCGGGCCGGGCTCGCTCTATGGCGTGCTGGGCCGCGTCGGCGAAGCTTATTTCCAGATGCTCAACGAGAAGGGCGGCATCAACGGCCGAAAGGTGAAATTCATCACCCTCGACGATGCCTATAGCGCGCCGAAGGCGGTCGAGGCGACCCGGCGTCTCGTCGAGCAGGATGAAGTGCTGGCGCTGTACGGCTCGCTCGGCACCGCGCCGCAGACAGCCGTTCATAAGTATCTGAACTCGAAAGGCGTGCCGCAACTGCTCCTGAATACTGGGGCGTCGAAATGGAACAATCCCAAGGAATTCAAGTGGACGATGGCGGGCCTGCCGCTCTATCCGACCGAGGCCCGAATTCTTGCGAAATACACCCTGAGCGTGAAACCGGATGCGAAGGTCGCAATCCTGTACCAGAACGACGACTTCGGCCGCGATTTCCTTGGCCCGTTCAAGAAGGCGCTGGCGGACGCTGGGGGCCACGCCAAGGTGATTGCCGAGGCGACCTACGATCTGACCGACCCGACGGTCGATTCCCAGCTCATCAATCTGTCGAAATCCGGCGCGGATGTTTTTTACAATATCACCACCGGCAAGGCGACGTCGCAGTCGATCCGCAAGGTCGCGGAACTTGGCTGGAAGCCGCTGCAACTGCTGTCGGCCGGATCGACCGGCCGCTCGATTCTCGAGGCCGCCGGTGTCGAGAACGCCAAGGGTATTGTCTCGATCGCTTATATCAAGGACATCGGCGCGGCGAAATACGCCAACGATCCGGACGTGATGGCGTTCGAGGAATTACGCAAGAAGTATCTGCCGAACGTCACGCCCGAAAATTCGATCGCCTTTGCTGGCTACGGGCAGGCGGTCGCGATGGGTGAAATCCTGCGCCGTTGCGGCGATGATCTCACCCGCGCCAACGTTCTGAAACAGGCGAGCACGCTCGGGGGCTTCCGGGCGCCGCACATGCTGCCCGGCGTGAGCTACAGCTACACGCCCGAGGACTACACGTCGGTGAAAACGCTCTACATTCAGCACTTCGACGGCAAGGATTGGGTGATCTCGGACAAGCCGGTGTCCGAATAGGATTGAGGACGCTCCTCTCGACCGGAGGCCCATCGCGGCTTACCTGTTGCGGTGTGCAACACCTCGCGCCTCACTTGCCGGAAGCACCCACAG
>JAFEFK010000556.1 GCA_018240625.1 Pseudomonadota bacterium | reverse complement strand
GGCGGCCCAGGCGGGGTAGCTGATATCACGTGATTGGATTTTCGATGGCTTTGATTTTCTTGCGCTCGCTGATCTACAACGTGCTGTTCTACGCATTGCTTGTGTTCTGGATTCTTCTCGGAATCCCGACATTCCTGATGCCGCGCTGGGGCATTATCAATATCGCCAAGTATTGGGGCCTGAGCAGCATCTGGCTGATGCGCGTGGTCTGCAACACCAAGGTCGAATATCGCTTCGCCGATAAAATCCCGAAGGGTCCGCTGATCGTTGCGTCGAAACATCAGTCGATGTGGGAGACATTTGCGCTGCTGCAATTTCTGGATCAGCCGCTTTACATCCTGAAGCGGGAGCTGAAATGGATTCCATTCTTCGGCTGGTATCTGAGCAAAGCAGACATGATCGGTGTGAATCGCGGTGCCGGCGGGCGGTCGCTGGTCGAGATGACGCGGATGGCCCGGGAGGAAATGCACCGGGGACGCCAGCTCATTATTTTTCCCGAGGGGACCCGCCGTCCGGTCGATGCGCCGCCCCGCTACCGGCCCGGCGTTGGCCAGATCTATGTCGGCAGCGATGTACCGTGCATTCCGGTCGCATTGAATTCCGGCCTGTTCTGGCCACGCCGGACATTCATGCGCTATCCCGGAACAATTGTGATCGAGTTTCTCGATCCTCTGCCGCCGGGTTTATCGCGCGACGAATTCATGGAGCGCATCCAGACCGTGATCGAGGATGCGAGCAATCGTTTGGTCGAGGATGGACGGAGGGAGCAAGCGCAATTGTTCGGGCGTGTGCCGAGCGCGCCGGCAGCCAAAGCCTAGCTGCGAACCGGTTTGTCATCACGCAGCAGCTCGGCGAGCTGATGCAATTGCGGATCGCGAAGTCCCTGGGCCTCGATTGATTTGACGGTAGAGAGCACGTAGTCGCGATTGTTTCCCGAACGCCCGTGGCCCTGCCGGACAAAACGGACCTGCTCTGCGAGCGTGAGCCGCCCGGCATACTGGACATGGCCGCGGTCGACGACGTAGGCCATGGCGCTGACGCGCTCGCGGGTTTCGTTCTCGAGCCAGACCGATCGCAGGACTTCACGATAGACGTTGGTGGTCTGCTCCCGCGCGCGCAAATAGGCGACGGTAGCCTCGCGATGGGTCGCGGCGATCCGGAAGGCGATGCCGCGGCAGGCGCCCCCGCGATCGAGACCGAGCACCAGCCCCGGCTTTTCGGGAGTGCCGCGATGATCGAACGAATAGACGCAGAGCGCCCGGTGCTCGCCGATCAGCCGCGCCGGGACTTGCTCGATGAAGTCGAATCCTGGCCGCCACATCAGCGACCCATAGCCGAACACCCAGAGATCGCCGTCGGAATCGCCGGAGTCAGGCTGAGATCTTTGTTTCGCAGACATCGCGCACACGCCTAGTGGTCTGATTCCAACATTTGCATCCCGTTCCAGCAGATCCCTGTGCAAATGCCGGAATCAAAGGACCACTAGCAAATACAAGATATGCGTGGAGCTTTGAATTTGACATTCGCTTTCCGGACTCACTGTTATGTGGGGTGCGAATGTCAAAGTCGCTC
>JAFEFK010000555.1 GCA_018240625.1 Pseudomonadota bacterium | reverse complement strand
TTTCGATATCAACGAGGTGAAGCGCCGGATGCAGGGGGCAACTCAGGCTCTTAAACACGAACTCGGCGGTTTACGGACCGGACGCGCGGCGGCATCGATGCTGGAACCCGTGCAGGTCGAAGCTTATGGCAGCCACATGCCGTTGAATCAGGTTGCGACGATCAGCGTTCCGGAACCGCGCCTTCTGTCGGTGCAAGTTTGGGATAAATCGATGGTTAAGGCGGTGGAAAAGGCCATCGTCGACTCCAATCTCGGATTGAGCCCTGCCACCGAAGGACAGGTACTGCGCCTGCGCATTCCCGAACTCAACGAAGAACGCCGCAAGGAACTGGTCAAGGTCGCGCACAAGTATGCCGAGGCCGCGAAGGTGGCGGTTCGTCACGTTCGCCGCGACGGAATGGATACGATCAAGAAACTCGAGAAGAACCACGAGATTTCCGAAGACGACCAGAAGCGTATGGACAATGATGTGCAGAAGGCGACCGACGCCATAATCTCCGAAATCGATCAATTGCTGGCGGGGAAGGAAAAGGAAATTCTTACCGTTTAGCCGAGATTGGACTGACCTGATGTCGAACGCAGCTGTGCCCGCAACCCAAGGATCGGATCACTCCGATACGCCGGTGCATGTTGCGATCATCATGGACGGCAACGGACGCTGGGCGGCGGCTCGCAGCCTGCCTCGGGCTGAGGGGCATCGCCGCGGTGTGGAAGCCTTGAGACGCGTGGTCCGTGCCGCAAACGAACTGAACATCCTGTATCTGACGATTTTCTCTTTCAGCTCTGAGAACTGGTCGCGGCCCGCGACTGAAATTGGCGATCTCTTCGGGTTGCTACGGCGCTTTATCCGGAATGACCTCGCGACGCTACACCGCGACGGAGTGCGAGTCCGTGTTATCGGTGAGCGCGCGGGCCTGGAGCCGGATATTTGCGCGCTCCTGACCGAGGCCGAAGAACTGACGAAGAACAACACGCGGCTCACGCTCGTGGTTGCGTTCAACTATGGCTCGCGGCAGGAAATCGCAAACGCTGCGCAACGCCTCGCGCAGGAAGTCGCGCAAGGCAAGCGTGATGCCGCAACAATCAATGCCGATACGCTTGGCCAATATCTCGATGCGCCGGATATTCCTGATCCCGATTTGATTATTCGCACCAGCGGCGAACAGCGGCTGTCGAATTTTCTGATGTGGCAGGCGGCCTATAGCGAGTTCGTTTTTGTGCCGATGCATTGGCCGGATTTCGACAAGGCGGCGCTCGAAGGCGCGATCGCTGAATATGCCCGACGTGAGCGCCGTTTCGGTGGGCTGGCTGCGAAAACCGCCTCGTGAACTCGCATCAAAGGTTGCTGCCAGGACATGCGAACTTTGGAATCGGGACACTAGTGTGAATCAGGGGCAGGTAGCACCGGCTGATGAACGGGGATCGAGAAATCTCCTGACGCGCGTTATCGCTGCGCTGGTTCTCGCGCCGCTTGCCATCGCAATCGCCTGGGCGGGTGGCCCGTTGTGGACCACGCTCGTGACCCTCGCATCCGTCGGCCTTTATGTCGAATGGCTGATGATCGTCGGCACGGTGCATGAAAGGCGGACGGTTGCGGCCGGAACTACGGCGCTCGTTGTATCCGGGCTGTTTCTGGCGCTCGGTCACAACGCGTATTCGCTGATTGTTCTTGTGATCGGCGTTGCCGCAGTTGCCGTGGTTTCGCAACAACTGCGGCTTTGGACCGTGCTTGGCTTTTGCTATGCGGCGGCGGCAGAATTTGCTTCGACGCTGATGCGCCTCGATGGCACTTACGGATTCGTCGCGTTGATGTTCGTGCTGCTCGTTGTCTGGGTGACCGATATCGGGGGGTATTTCGCAGGCCGCGGAATCGGTGGGCCCAAATTGTGGCCTCGCGTCAGCCCGAAGAAGACGTGGGCGGGTGCAGTTGGGGGCTTCGTCGCAAGCCTTGCTGTTGCCGCCGGGTTTGCGGACTTCGATTTCGGGAGAATGGCTCCCTTGTTGCTGCTCGGGGCTGTTTTATCCGTTGCGTCCCAATTAGGTGATCTGTTTGAATCGGCGGTGAAGCGGCGGTTTGGCGTCAAGGACTCCAGTCAGATCATTCCGGGGCACGGCGGGTTGCTTGACCGGCTCGATGGCTTCGTGGCGGCGATCGTTCTCGCCGCGCTTTTCGGATTTTTGCGTGGTGACGCGAATGGTGTCGGTCACGCTCTTATGGTGTGGTGACGTATGAGTGCTGTTCCGTTGAAAAATGACAGGCCGGCTCACGTCGGTGTCAGGACCGTCACCGTTCTCGGAGCGACGGGGTCGATCGGTGACAGCACAATGGATTTGTTGCGTGGCGCGCCCGGCCGCTATCGCGTCGAAGCCCTCACCGCAAATTCCAATGTGGAAGCCCTTGCCAAACTGGCGCGGGAATTCAGTGCGCGTTTTGCGGCGGTGGCGGATCCCGCACGTCTTGGCGAATTGAAAGACGCTCTCGCCGGGAGCGGCGTCGAGTGTGGTGCTGGTGAAAGCGCGATCATCGAGGCTGCGTCTCGCCCAACCGACTGGTTGATGGCCGCGGTGAGCGGGGCGGCCGGACTGAAGCCTGCGCTTGCGGCCGTCGATCGCGGGACAACAATTGCGCTTGCGAACAAGGAGTGCCTGGTTTGCGCGGGCGATTTCTTCATGCAGCGGGCGGCCAAGGCCGGCGCCCGTATTCTGCCGGCCGACTCCGAGCACAATGCCCTATTTCAGGCTTTGGGCTCGGGAAATCGCGATGAACTCACCCGCGTCATCATTACCGCGTCGGGCGGGCCGTTCCGCACCTGGGCAGCCGCCGACATCGAGAACGCGACGCTGGCGCAGGCGCTGAAGCACCCAAACTGGAGCAT
>JAFEFK010000554.1 GCA_018240625.1 Pseudomonadota bacterium | reverse complement strand
TTTGCGGCGAGGGGTGTGGTCATAGATGTTCTCCCAGCGTCGAGCGTTTTCTTTCTTACCTCCCCTTGAAAAGGGGAGGTCGGTTTGCTCGGGTACCGAACAAACCGGGTGAGGATCGCATTCCCCGCTGCAAGTTGACCCCCCACCCCCAACCCTCCCCCATTCAGGGGAGCGAGAAATCGCGTCGCGGCGCAGGCTAAACTCTAGGCGCCCTCGATCTCCTCGCGCAGCATTTCCAGTTCAAGCCAGCGATCTTCGGCCGTCTGCAAATCGGTGTGCGCCTTTGCCAGTGTCGCCGAAATCTTGTCGAAGGCCGCGCGATCTTTGGCATAGAGGTCGGGGTCGTCAAGGCGCTGCTGCTGTTGTGCGATCTCGGCCTGCAGCTTCGCCATGGTCTTGGGAAGGGTTTCCAGCGCGTGCTTCTCGTTGAAATTCAGGCGCCGCTTGCCGGGTGCGGGGTTGGCTGCCTTCGATGGACGTTCGGCCTCCGGCGCGGGCGCCGATTTCGGAGCTTCGCGTTTGAGGTCCGCGCCGCGCTGCGCCAGCATGTCGGTATAGCCGCCGGCATATTCGATCCAGCGCCCGTCGCCTTCCGGCACAATGACCGAGGTCACGACGCGATCGAGAAAATCGCGGTCGTGGCTGATGAGAATCACGGTGCCTTCGTAATCCCCGAGCATTTCCTCGAGCACGTCGAGCGTTTCCAGATCGAGGTCGTTGGTCGGCTCGTCCAGCACCAGCAGGTTGGACGGTTTTGCCAGCGACCTCGCCAGCATCAGCCGGCCGCGCTCGCCGCCGGAAAGCACCTCGAGCGGCGTGCGCATCTGCTCCTGCGCGAACAGAAAATCCTTCATGTAGCTGACGACGTGCTTTGGCTTGCCGCCGACCATGACATGGTCGCCGCGCCCGCCGGTCAGGGCTTCGGCTAACGTGGATTTTGGATCGAGGCTTTCGCGGTGTTGATCCAGCGTCGCCATCTCGATGTTGGCGCCAAGGCGGATCATGCCGCTGTCGGGCGCATCGGCTCCCGTAAGCATGTTGATGAGCGTGGTCTTGCCGGCGCCGTTCGGTCCGACGATGCCGATACGGTCGCCGCGCTGAACGCGGATTGAAAAATTGTCGACGATCTTCCGGTCGCCGTAGGACTTGCTGATATTCTTCGCCTCGATCACCAGTTTGCCGGACTTGTCGGCCTCGGCGGCGGCGAGATTGGCGCTGCCTGCGGCGCCACGATAGTCGCGGCGCTGTTGCCGCAGCTCGTGAAGGCCGGTGAGCCGCTTGACGTTGCGCTTGCGCCGTCCGGAGACGCCGTAGCGCAGCCAATGCTCTTCGGCGACGATCTTGCGGTCGAGCTTGTGCTGGTCGCGTTCTTCTTCCGCCAGCACTTCGTCGCGCCACTCCTCGAATTTAGCAAAACCGCGGTCGATCTGGCGGATCTGGCCGCGATCGAGCCACGCGGTGCTGCGCGAGAGGTTGGAGAGGAAACGCCGGTCGTGGCTGATGAGCACGAGCGCGCAGCGCCGAGAGCCGAGTTCGCTTTCCAGCCATTCGATGGTGGTGAGGTCGAGGTGGTTGGTCGGCTCGTCCAGCAGCAGGATGTCGGGCGAGGGCGCCAGCACGCGCGCCAGCGCCGCGCGCCGGCTTTCGCCACCGGAGAGGTGCGCGGGGTCTTCGTTGCCGGTGAGACCGAGTTGTTCGATCAGATAGCGCGCCTGATAGACGTCATCGCCGGGGCCAAGGCCGGCTTCGACATACCCGAGCGTGGTCTTGAACCCGGCGAAGTCAGGCTCCTGCTGCAGATAGCGTACGGTGGCGCCGGGTTGCACGAAGCGGCTGCCGCTGTCCGGCTCGACCAGACCGGCTGCGATTTTCAGCAGCGTCGATTTGCCGGAACCGTTGCGGCCGATCAGGCAGAGCCGTTCGGACTCCGATACCGACAATTCGACGCCTGCCAGCAACGGCGTGCCGCCAAACGTCAGGGCAATATCTTTCATCTGGATCAGCGGCGGCGCCATGAGTGTCGATTCAATTCTGCTTTTGTGCGGGCTGCGCTGCCTGCGCGCGCTGGATGCGGCGAATGGTCTGGTCGAGCGCCGACAGGAATGCCGAACGGTCGCGCGGCTGGAACGAGCGCGAGCCGCCGGTGACTTCGCCAGTCGATCGAAGGTCAGTCATCAGGTTGCGGATCGCCAGCGTCATCCCAATGGATTGTTCCGTGAACGGTTTTCCGTTCGGTGCGATCACCTCGGCGCCGATTTTCACGCAGCGGCTCGCCAGCGGAATATCGGACGTAATCACGATATCGCCCTGTCCGGCGCGCTCCGCGATCCAGTCGTCGGCGGCATCCATGCCGGCTCCCGCCGCGATGCGCTCGATTAGGGGATCGTTGGGCACGCGGATGAAATTCCCTGCCACAACGCTGACGGGCAGGCCGTGGCGCGCGGCGACGCGATAAATCTCGTCCTTGACCGGGCAGGCATCGGCGTCGACGTAGATACGGATGGAGGTCAATGGCGGATCATCGGTCCAGGAGAGCGGTTTGGCGCGTGTTACTCCAGGACGTGGAAAATTGCGAGCGGGAACAGGGTTGCCACCCCGGTTCGTTCGCGTACCATTGTTGCGACAGCAATCCTGCACAGAGGACTCCCATGGCCCGGCTCGAATCTCACAGCGTCACGGCCTATAACACCGCCAAGGACTCCGAGAACAAGATGCATGACGACACCGTCGCGCGTCAGTTCGGCTTCAGCGGCGGGCTGGTCCCCGGCGTCGACGTGTTCGCCTACATGATGCATCCGCCGGTCGCGAAATGGGGCCGCGCCTTTCTGGAGCGCGGCCTGATCGAGGCGCGCTTCGTCAAGCCGGTCTATGACGGCGAGATTGCGGAAGTGACCGCCGACGAAGCTGGTGGCACGATGACGCTCGAGGTGCAAAGCCGAGGCCAACTCTGCGCGACCGGATCGGCCTCGCTGCCGGCATCCGCGCCAAAATTTTTGCTGGCGGATTATCCTGACGTCGCGGCGGTCGCGCAGCGGCGGGCGGTCGATGCGCAGTCTTACGAAATGGGCAAGTGGCTCGGCGCGATCCCGCGCGCGTGGGCCGGATCTGACGCGACCGGCTATCTCACCGATGTCCGCGAGACGCTGCCGATCTATACGCAGGAGGGCGTCGGCCATCCCGGCCTGTTCCAGCGCGTGATGAACAAGGTGCTGGTCGACAACGCCATCCTGGGGCCGTGGATACACGTCGGCAGCCGCATGCAGATGCTGGCGGCGGCGAAAGCAAGCAACGAACTGACGGCGCGCGCAAAAGTCACCGCCAATTACGAGAAGAAGGGCCACCGCTTCGTGGAGCTCGATGCGCTGGTACTCGCCGGCGGTAAGCCGGTCGCCCATTGCTGGCACATCGCGATCTATCAGCCGCGCGCGCAGGCGGCGGCGTAGGTTGCTTCGTGCCACGCGTTGCCGGTCCCG
>JAFEFK010000553.1 GCA_018240625.1 Pseudomonadota bacterium | reverse complement strand
TCGAACGTGACGGCTTCGTGGGTGCCAAGACCCAGCGCCGCTACCTCACCGCGCAATTTGTCCTGCCACTGCGGATTGGCGGCGAGCGCTGCGACGAACGACGTCAGCGACGACGTCAGGGTATCGTGCGCCGCCATCATCAGGAAACTCATATGGTCGACGATGTCCTGCGTCGAAAGCAGTGCGCCGTTGTCGTGGGTGGCGCGGCAGAGTTGCGAGAACAGGTCCTCGCCGCCCTTCTCACGCCGGATCGGAATCTGTTGTGAGAAATAGGCAACGATGCGTTTGCGGCCGTTCACACCGCGCGCCATCGGCGTGCCCGGCCATGGCGTGCGGATCGGCGTCACCGAGGCCGCCACCATGTCGACGAAGGCGCGGTTGATGTCCTCGACCTCGGGTCCGATCCCGTCACCGAGAAACGAGGTGGCTGCCAGATCGAGCGTGAGTTGTTTCATCGCCGGATAGAACAGCATGGGTTCCGGCTGTTGACGCCAGCGCTGCACCCGCGCCGCGATTCCGGCATCGAGTGCGGCGAGATAGGATTTCATCGGCCCGGATTTGAATGCGACCGAGAGCGCGCGGCGATGCAGGCGGTGCTCGTCGAAATCCAGAAGCATCAGCCCGCGTGGAAACAGCCGTCCTAGAATCGTTTCCCAGCCGTGGGTCGAGGAGAACAGTTTGGTCTGGTCGAACAGCACAAACTCGTTTCCTTCCGGACCCAGGAAGGTGATGCTGGTCTCGCCGAGCACGCGGCTGCGATACACCGGGCCATGTTTGGTCGCCATGCGCTCGACTTCGCCTTTGGGGTCGGCGAGAATTTGCAGCGTGCGGCCGACGATCGGCCAACCTTCCTCGCCGGGGATATGGGCGAGCGCGGTGCGCTTCGGCGGGTGCGCAACCGGCAGTTCGGCGGGAGAGGCGATACCTTGCATCGACATCAGGCAACTCTCGATGGTTCCGACGCCTGAATATACGCTAAATCCGGATCGAACGCATCCGTGTTCCCGGCGTTGTCTTGTCTCCTGGATGTGTTCAGGCGAGGTATCGTATTAACGTCAGGGACGTTGTTGTCATGTCGTGCGGCCGGTTGCTGCACGCCACAACAAACGGATCGATCGGCGCCAATGCAGCTTGGTAAGGAAGAGCCGAGTCTGGACGATAGGCTCGCAGTGATGCGTGGAGATGACCGCATCCAACCCTATGCGGGATTGAAGCATCCCGCCAAGGTGCACGGCTTTCGGATCGGCAAGGCCCTCCTGGCTTGGTGCTTGATCGTTGCAGCCTTTTATTATCGGCCCGATTTCATAAAGGTCGTGCTGCGTGCTGGCACACGCGGGATCGAGGCGATCGGCGATGCGCTGCCCTATCCATGGGGCGATCGGATTGAGATCGTGCTGCGCGAGCTTGGCGGGTTCATCTGGTTGCAGATCACCGCTTTCATCATCGTCATTCGCCTGCTGTTTTCCGGTCTCGCGGCGATGTGGCGGCGGAGGTGAGCGTGCATTCCGATAAACTCCGCCGTGATGCCGGCTCGTCTACTGCTTTGCCGAACTCTTCAAATCCGGCGCGTTGACGAGCGGGATCGCAACGCGGCCGGGGCCGGTCAGCGGCAGCGCGGCCGCAGCCTTTTCGTTCGACATGATCTTGGCCATCACGGCCTGACCGGCGCGCTCGAATACCGCGCGGTTCTCGATCACGAACTTCTGCGACTTGCGCAGCGCCGACACATAGCCGTTGATTTCCGGCACCACATAGCGCGCCACCATGTCCCAGCTTCGCCGGGTGTTCTCCGGGTTGGCCCAGTCGTGCACGAAGCCGATGATGGCGCCGACGCCGCCCGAGACATCGATCAGGTTCTTGATGGTTTTGACGAGATCATCCGGCGTGCCGATGGTCGAGGCCGCGCCTTCGCCACCGGCGGTCTTCTCGACGGCGTCCTCCGGCGAGGTGAAGGCCTGCAAGCCCGGCCGCTGCAAGGTGCCGACATTGTATTCGTTGTGCCAGCGCATCAGGCCGGGACCGGCTTCGCGCCGGGCTTGTTCGCGGGTCTCGGCAATGTGCCACGACAGCAGCACGCGCCAGTTGGCGCGATCGACGGTGGTGCCATGTTTCTTCGCGGCGTCCTCTGCAAAGCTCCATTGCGTCGGCAGCGCCATTAGTCCCTGGGTCGACATCGAGCCGAGCGAAATGATGCCGATGCCGTATTTGCCGGCCAGCGTCATACCGGACGGCGAAATCTGCGACGCGACCACGAAAGGCATCTCTTCCTGCAACGGCAGGATTTGCAGCGCGGCGTCGTTCATGGTGAACCAGTCGCTCTTCGCGGTGACGCGCTCGCCGTTGAACAGGCGGCGAATGATGGCGATGGCTTCGTCCTGCCGGTCGCGCTGGGTCATCGGGTCGATGCCGAGCGTATGCGCGTCCGACGCCAGCGCGCCCGGTCCGGAGCCGAAGATCGCGCGGCCGCCGGTCATGTGATCGAGTTGCACCATGCGCTGCGCCACATTGAACGGATGGTGATACGGCAGCGACACCACGCCTGTGCCGAGCTTGATGCGTTTCGTGCGTTCGCCCGCCGCCGCCAGAAACATTTCGGGCGAGGCGATCATTTCCCAGCCCGACGAATGATGCTCGCCGCACCAGAATTCGTCGTATCCGAGATTGTCGATCTGCTCGACGAAATCGAGATCGCGGCGGAATTGCAGCATCGGATGCTCGCCGATCGGGTGATGCGGGGCGAGGAAGGCTCCGAATTTCAGGCGCGCCATGGTTTCTCTCCGGGACATTTTTGTCGGATGGACGCAACCTACGTGGCCCGGTCAGGCATGGCAATTGGCGGCGGGCGCGGCCGTGACCTCCAATTTCTCATACCGTGCTCCGGAATTTTAAGACCGGTGAGACGCAATCCTGAATTCCCTTACGGGAAGTCAGCCTCCAGCCTGACGTATGGCCGCAGCCCCGCGCAGCTGACGCTTTCCGGCGGTGCTTCGCGGCATGATCGAAACCGAGATTACCCCGGAGGTAATCGCCTTCATGATCGCAAGCTGCGAGGCTTGATGTAAGCCGGGTTCTCAGCCCCGGTCGACAACGGCGGTTCCGACATCGTCATCAATCGGGAATAACCACCATGCATCAGACGATAGGACTTCATCTCGCGACTCCGCGCCGTTGGCGGGTGCTTGCAACCGTGGTTGCCGCTCAGTTCATGTTCGGCGTCGACGCGTTTATCGTCAATGTCGCGATTCCTACCATCGCAGACGAGCTGCACGCCAGCGCGGCCCAGGTCGAATCGGTCATCTCATTTTATTTGATTGCCTATGCGACGCTCATGATCACGGGCGGCCGGCTCGGCGATATCTATGGCACGCGCACGGTGTTTCTCGCCGGCGTGTTTGGATTCACGCTGACGTCGCTATGGTGCGGGCTCGCCCAATCCGGATCTGAATTGATACTTGGGCGGCTCGCGCAAGGTGCCACAGCGGCTCTGATGGTGCCGCAGGTACTTGCGACCATTCACGTGCTGTTCGCCGATGAGTCGCGCGGCCGCGCATTCGCCGTTTACGGTGTGATTCTCGGCCTCGCGGGCGCGGCCGGCTTCCTGCTCGGCGGTGTGCTGGTCACGCTCGATCTTGCTGGCCTCGGTTGGCGTACTGTGTTCTTCGTGAACGTGCCGGTCGGGGCGGGGATCTTCGCAGCGGCATGGTGGCTGATGCCACAGGTGCCGCGGCGCGCGGGAACGCGGCTCGACATTCCCGGCGCGATCATGCTGTTCGTCGGTTTGCTCTGTCTGATCGGACCGCTGCTGTTCGGCCAAGATATGCGTTGGTCATCGCCGGTTTGGATCACGATGCTCTTCGGCACCGCCTTGATTGCCGTGTTCGTCCTGTTTCAGCGTCGCGTCGCAGCCCGGGGCGGTATGCCGCTGATCGATCTTGCGCTGATGGCGGATCCCGCTTTTACGCGCGGGCTGTATGCCGTATTCGCGTTTTTCTTCGCCAATCTTTCGTTCTATCTGGTGATGACGTTGTTCATGCAGAACGCGCTGCATCTGCCGCCGCTGCATGCGGGCCTTGTGTTTGTGCCGTTGGCGCTGGCGTTCGTTGTTGCGGCCCGCCACAGCGGTATCAGGGCAAAGCATCGCGGCACCCTCGTCCTGATCGAGGGTTGCATTATCGAGATTGTGGGGCTCGGCGCGACTGTTGGGATACTCATTTGCGTGAGACAGCCCAGCGCATGGTTGCTGACGCTTCCGCTCATCGTCGTCGGCTACGGTCAGGGATTGGTGATGGCGCCGCTATCGAGCGCGGTACTTTCCACGGTGAGGCCGGCGAGCGCCGGATCTGGATCGGGGCTTTACGGGACCACGAACCAGGTCGCGAATGCGACCGGTGTGGCTGCGATCGGGGCGGTTTATATGGCTGTCCAGTCCGGTCACTCTGCGCTGACTGCTTTCGTCACTGCCGTCACGATGTTTGCGCTCTCGATCATCATTTGTGTCGCAATATTGCTGTGGCGTCGCGCTTTGCTCGCGGCATAAAACCTTAATGACTTTTCTATAACTCTCCGGATGCATTCCAGAACAGAAAGCGAAGGCCCCGGCGCTGATGTGGCTGTCGAGTCGGGGCCTTCCATTTGCCTTCGCTTTTAGCGCACCTCCGCTCGCGAACATTCTGCGGCATTCATCGTGCCCTGCGCTTCAGTCCTTTGCTTTCCATCCGCCAGATCAGCACATCAATCCGGTCCTGGCCGAAGAACGGTTCGCCTTCAAATACGAAAGTCGGCACGCCCCAGTGGCCGGAGGCCGCGTGGGCTTGCTCGTTTTCGGCAATGATCCGTTCGTAACGATCAGGGTCCGCCGATATCGCGGCGTCGAGCGCACCGAGATCAAAGCCGGCTGCGTTCGCCGCGCGGGCGAGATGATCGCCTTCATTCCAGCCGTTGATGCCGCCGTCCCATAGCACCGGCGAGATCGCTTGGGTAAATGCAAGAGACCGGCCCTCAAGCTGCGTCGCCGCGGCGAGCCGGGTCAACCGGTGAATGTAGGGTTGCTCGGCCGCGACATCGAGCGTTGTCATGTTCTGTACGATCGGATCGGGCCGCGGAAAGCGGAATGGAATGCCTTCACGCTCCGCGACACGGCGGCTGTCGAGCACCACGTAGCGGGCAAATTGCGGATTGGCGCTCTTGAAGAAGCCGGGGACGCGGACGGCCAGCGGATAGACCGGGCGCAGGATCACCTCGACCTCGTAGCTTTCCACCATCCGCCGCGTTCCGGTCAACGCGAGGTAGCTGTAAGGACTGCGAAAGGAGAAGAACAGATCGACCTGAAATGACATGGGAAATGACATGGGCGCAGTGTTTCTGCGCCGCCTTGCGAGGTCAATCGGCAAGTTAGCGCGCCGTGCCGGACGGATCCAAACCGGTGCCGCCAGCGGGTTGCCGTCCCCGGACGAGCCCGGTCCTGATTCTGGCGCCGGCTAAAGTTTTGCCCGCCGCGAAAATAAATGGAACCAAACGCTGGGACATGATGTTTTGCTCCGATTACTTGAATCCCGACTTTAATCCGACCTGGCAGTTCGCGTCTCGCATCATCCTTTGGGGATCGGCCTGCCCAACCACCGGCCGTTACATGCTGGACAAGACGAGTTTGAGTTCTGGGGCCT
>JAFEFK010000552.1 GCA_018240625.1 Pseudomonadota bacterium | reverse complement strand
TTTCAACTCGCCGTTGCTGGCATGGTCGAACGCTTCACGGTCCGGCCCGTGCGGCAGCATCATGTTGTGCAGGCTGATGCCGCCCGGGACGAAGCCCTGCGGCTTGGCGTCGTACACGCCGTAAATCAACCCCATGAACTCCGACATGATGTTCATGTGATACCATGGCGGCCGGAAGGTATTTTCAGCGACCATCCAGCGCTCCGGGAAGATCACGAAATCGATGTTGGCGGTGCCGGCGGTTTCCGACGGCGAGGTCAGCACCGTGAAGATCGACGGATCGGGATGATCGAAGCCGATCGCACCGACCGGCGAGAAGGCGCGCAGATCATATTTGTAAGGCGCGTAGTTGCCGTGCCACGCCACCACGTCGATCGGCGAATGCGGCAGCGTCGTCTTCCACAGCGTGCCGCCCCACTTCACGAACAACTCCGTCGGCGTGTCCTTGTCCTCATAGGCCGCGACGGGCGTGAGGAAATCGCGCGCATTGGCGAGGCAATTGGCGCCGATCGGGCCCCGTTCCGGCAGCGTGAAGGCACCGCCATAGTTCTCGCAGAGATAGCCGCGCGCCGGCCCGCCCGGAATCTCGACGCGGAATTTGACGCCACGCGGAATCACCGCGATCTCGCCGGGCTCGATGTCGATGCGGCCAAATTCGGTGATGAAGCGCAGGTTGCCCTGCTGCGGAACGAACATCATCTCGCCGTCGGCATTGTAGAAGTGCTGATCGACCATCGATTGGGTGATGAGGTAGACATGCGCGGCCATACCGGCCTGGGTGTTGGCATCGCCCGCCGTCGTCATGGTGAGGATGCCCTGGAGGAACGTCATGTCCTCCTTCGGCATCGGCTGCGGATCCCAGCGCAACTGCGCGATCGGCATCTCGTTCTCGAGACTTGGCGCGGTGCGCCACAGCCCCGCGTCGGCTTTCACAAAGCGGCCGGAATGCTTCACGGACGGGCGGATGCGATACAGCCATGAGCGCTCGTTGCTGCCGCGCGGCGCCGTAAACGGCGAACCGGACAGTTGCTCGGCGTAAAGCCCGTACGCGCAGCGCTGCGGCGAATTGCGGCCGACCGGCAACGCGCCGGGCAACGCCTCGGTCTCAAAGCTGTTGCCGAAGCCGGACATGTAGCCCGGCGTCACGCCGGCGGTGCCCCGATTCAGAATATTGGGTGCGGTGTTGATGTTCATCTCACTCTCCTATTGGCCCGCGAGATTCAAACTCCTGAATTGTCATTGCGAGCGAGCGAAGCAATCCAGTTCTTTGCCGTGCAGCTCTCTGGATTGCTTCGTCGCTCTCGCTCCTCGCAATGACCGCCTCATCAATCCCTCAACGCGTCTGCTGTCTCAGCCCTGCAGTGCCGCCCACATTTCCTGATCGCGCTTGTCGGTCCAGATTACGGGATCATCGATCCCCGAAGCCTCGTCGAAGGCGCGCGACACATTGAACGGCAGGCAGTGTTCGTAGATCGCAAAGCTTGAGAATTTTGGATCCATCACTTCGCGGGTGGCGGCCATGTTGTCCTTGAGACCGCGGCCTTTGGCGACCGACGTTTCGGCTGCGCCATAAAGCGTGGTGATGAAATCACGCGTCATCGCGATGGCCTCGCGCACCATCGTCTGGCCCTTGAGTGCATCGCCGCGACCGGGCGCGATCGCCTTGGGATTGAAGGCGCGAATTTCGTTGAGCGTCATCGGCCATTCGCGCAGATGCGCGTCGCCACAGTAGCAGGCAGAGTGATACTCGATCAGGTCGCCGGAAAACATCACTTCAGCATCCGGTACCCACGCGACGATATCGCCCGAGGTGTGCCCGGCGCCGAGTTGCATCAGCCGCACCTCGCGCTTGCCGAGATAGATTGACATCTCGCCTTCGAACGTCAACGTCGGCCAGGTCAGGCCGGGAATGCTTTCATGGCCCTGAAACAGGCGTGGAAAACGGCCGAATTCGGAATCCCAGTCCTGCTGCCCGCGCTCCCCAACAAGCCGGCGGGTTTCCTCCGACGCAATGATCGCTTCGGCATGATAAGCGGAGGCGCCGAGGACGCGCACGGCGTGATAATGCGATAGCACCACGTATTTGATCGGCTTGTCTGTGACGGTCTTGACCCGTTCGATCACCTTGTGGGCCAGCGCCGGCGTCGCCAGCGCGTCGAACACGATGCAACCATCGTCACCCACGATCACGGCCGAGTTCGGATCGCCCTCCGAGGTGAAGGCATAGAGATCGGGTCCGATCTCGGAGAACGTGATCTTCTTTTCCCCCATGTCGGTGGTTGACGCAAAACCTTTGGCCATTAACTCACTTCCTTCTTGGTCCGATAAAACCTGTTTTGATTACTGTTGTTGCTGCTGATCGGTTTCGAGAACGCGGCGTTTCGCCAACGCGATCGCATCGCGCAGCACATCGATATCGCCGATGTGATTGGCGAGAATCAGAACCAGCGCGGCATCGAGGTCGCCGCTCTGCGCGTCCGCCAGACCGCGATGCGCTTCCACGATCATGCGGAAGGCGTCGTCGGGCTTGGCGAAATTCGAACTCGTTGACAGAGTCATCCGCCGTTCCTCAATTCAGTCCGGACGCGCGCGCCAGCGCCGCTTCGATCCCGGCGCGGGTCGGGTGACGGAACCGCGCCGCGACGTAACCGTCCGGCCGCAGCAGATAGACCGAGCCGGGCGCGGCATCGTAGCGCGCGCCAAGCAACCCGGGCGCATCTGGAAAACCATCGCCGCCGATACGGAT
>JAFEFK010000551.1 GCA_018240625.1 Pseudomonadota bacterium | reverse complement strand
CCGGCTCTTGAAGCCCATCCGCGGCACGTCGTCGCGCAACGCCTGACGCTCCGCCGCCGTCCAATGCTTCACAATGTCCCAAGCCGCATCGAGGCTGGTGTCGTCGTACAATAATCCGACCCAGAACGCCGGAAGCGCCGGCAACCGCCCCCAAGGCACACCGTCGGCGCCGCGCATTTCCAGATAACGCTTCAGCCGCACCTCGGGGAAGATGGTCGAGAGATGGTTGGCCCAGTCCGACAGCGTCGGCCGTTCGCCGGGCATCTTCACATTCTTGCCGTCGAAGAAATCGCGGAACGACGATCCGGAGACGTCGATATAGTCATCGCCGCGCTTGACGAAATACATCGGCACGTCGAGCGCGTAATCGACCCAGCGCTCGAACCCCATGCCGTCCTCGAACGCCCAGGGTATCATGCCGGCGCGCGCATTGTCGGTGTCGCGCCAGATCTCGGAACGGAATGACAGGAAGCCGTTGGGCTTGCCTTCCGTGAACGGCGAATTGGCGAACAGCGCGGTCGCGACCGGCTGCAGCGCCACCGAGACGCGGAGCTTCTTGACCATGTCGGCTTCGGATGAGAAGTCGAGATTGGTCTGCACCGTGCAGGTCCGGTACATCATGTCGAGACCGTACTGGCCGACCTTCGGCATGTAGTTGGTCATGATCTTGTAGCGGCCCTTGGGCATCACCGGGATCAGCGCGCGTGACCACGTCGGCGTCATGCCGAGACCCAAAAATCCGATGCCGAGCGGCGCGGCGATTTCCTTAACTTGCGCGAGATGCGCCATCAGTTCCGATTGCGTCTGATGCACGGTCTCGACCGGCGCACCCGACAACTCAAACTGCCCACCCGGCTCCAGCGAGATCGCCCCGCCGCCGGTGACATCATAGAGTCCGATGATATTGCCGCGCTCCATGATCGGCTCCCAGCCGAGCAGGAGTTTCATGCCCTCAAGCAGCGCGCCGATGCCGCGCGGCCCCTCATACGGAACGGGGTTATGGCCCTCGAGCGTGAACGGGGTCTTTTCGTGCTCGGTGCCGATGCGGAATTCGGACGGAGGCTTCACGCCGGCCGCGAGCCACGCGACGAGCTCGTCGCGCGATTGTAGCGGCGTCATATCGATCTGGTCACGCGCCATGAAAAATCCGGATATCTGGCGTTTCGATCGAACGCACGCGGTGTCGGGAAGGAATACGGGCAGGCTCGCCGTCCGCATTCGCGAAATGTGAAAGAGACATCATCGTGCGGACGCAACGTCTCTGACGGCAAGCGGCTGCGCTTCACTACAGGAGCAGCCGAGCCGGTCAAGCAATCCGCACAGCTTGACAGCGTCGCCGTCGGAAAGCTTGGAGCCGACATGTTTTTCGATCGCCGCCGAATAGGCCTGCCACATCTTCTTTTGCAGCTCGCGGCCGGCGTCGGTGATTTCGACGAACTGGCCGCGCTTGTCGGCCTTGCACTCACGCCGCGCCGCAAGCCCCTCGTCGACCAGACGGTCGATCAGGCGCGAAGTCGAATACTGCGGCAGCAGCATCTGCTTTTCCAGCTCGACCGGCCGCAACTCGCCTGACGGCGCGCGCGACAGTTCGAACAGCGCGTCGTACCAGGCCAGCGGCGGAAAGCCGGCCTTCTTCAGCTCGTGCTCCACCGCATCGAGCACACGGCTCTGCACCCGCATCAGGCGGATCCAGGCGGCGGTCGCCTCGGTCGACGGTTTGCGTTTCATCGCGACGTCCATATGTCCCGTCCGCAGCTTACCTCACTAAATGCAGCTGCATCAATCTTGACTATTTCATGCAACTGCATTTAATCACGCCATCCGTCGCTGCCAATCATCTCACCGGAGGAAAATCGCCATGAAACTCTACTATTCGCCGGGCGCATGCTCGCTGTCGCCCCATATCGCGCTGCTGGAAGCCGGCCTCCCCTACGATCTGGTCCGGGTCGACCTGAAAGCCAAGAAGCTCGAGAACGGCGACGACTATCTCAAGATCAACCCCAAGGGACAGGTCCCGGCGCCCGGCCTCGACAACGGCGAGTTGCTGACCGAATGCCCTGTCATCGTGCAGATGATCGCCGACAAGGCTTCGGGCAAGAACCTTGCGCCGGCCAATGGTTCGGCTGAGCGCTACCATCTTCAGGAATGGCTCAACTTCATCACCACGGAGTTGCACAAGAATTTCAGCCCACTGTTTCAGCCCGCATTGAATGACGAGACCAAGGGTTTCTTCAAGGACCGCCTGATGGG
>JAFEFK010000550.1 GCA_018240625.1 Pseudomonadota bacterium | reverse complement strand
CCGCCTCAAGCGGGCCAAGATCGGTAATCTGGCTGCCGATGTGCACGTCGACACCGGTCACCTGAAGTCCCGGCAGCTTCGCCGCGCGTGCATAGACATCGCGTGCATGCTTCAGCGGAATGCCGAACTTGTTCTCGGATTTGCCGGTGGAAATCTTGGCGTGGGTTCCGGAATCCACATCGGGATTCACGCGGATCGAGATCCGCGCCGTCCGCCCGGTCTCGACGGCGAGCTTCGACAGCAAATCAAGCTCCGGCTCCGACTCCACGTTGAGGCAGAGAATGCCGGCAGCCAGCGCCGCGCGCAACTCGGCTTCGGTCTTGCCGACGCCCGAGAACAGGATCTTGTTCGCCGGAATGCCCGCCGCCAGCGCGCGCTTCAGTTCGCCGCCGGACACGACGTCCGCGCCAGCACCGAGTTTTGCAAGCGTCCGCAACACCGACTGGTTGGAATTGGCCTTCATGGCGTAGCAGACAAGGTGGTCGGTGTTCGTGAAGGCGTCGGCGAACACGCGATAGTGGCGCTCCAGCGTCGCGGTCGAATAGCAATAGAACGGCGTGCCGACGGTATCGGCCAGCGCCAAAAGGCTCACGCCCTCGGCGTGGAGCACACCGTCGCGATAATCGAAGTGGCGCATGGACTAGTGGTCCGAACTCAAGACGGTCTCAGTGGCTGTCGAGCAGCGGGTCGAGAAGGAAAGGCTTTTTCGTACCCTTCGACGCGACCGGATCGCTATTCATTCCATATGAAGGGTCGAACAGGCTGCCTTTGGCCCCAGCCGCGCGGGCCTCGTCGTCCGCCGCGGCCGCAGCCCGCGATTGTTCCGACGCGGTCGGAGGAAGATCGAGACCACCCTTGCGGCCACAGCCGGCGAGCGCCAGCGTTGCGGCGGCCAAAACAATCAATGCCCATCGTGCTGAGACAGGGCTTGAAGTACGATTCACGGCGATATCCCCAAGTGCGGCGGCACCATACAAAGATTGCCCTGCTCTGGCGAGACCCGGAGGGTGAGGAAATTGGACCGAATTTTCAGCGTCAGCCCAATTTTCGCTCTTTTTCCAGCCGCTTGAGCCAGACTTTAGCCTGTGCACGAACGTTTTTCGGAGCCGTCCCGCCATAGCTGGTCCGGCTTTTCACCGAGGCATCCACCGACAGGACCGCGAGCGCGTCAGCCGTGATGCGCGGCTCGACCGCCTGCATCGCCTTCAGCGGCAGATCGTGCAAGGCCACGCCGTCCTTCGATGCGGCGGCAACGATGCGCCCCGTAACATGATGGGCGTCGCGGAACGGCATCTTCAACGTCCGCACCAGCCAGTCGGCGAGGTCGGTCGCGGTAGCATAGCCGTCGCCGGCCGCAGTTTTCATCTGCGCTTCGTCCGGCACGAGGTCGCGCACCATGCCAGTCATGGCGCGGATCGCCAGCGAGAGTGCTCCGAACGCCTCCATCGCGCCCTGCTTGTCTTCCTGCATGTCCTTTTGATACGCGAGCGGCAGGCCCTTCATCACGATCAACAACGCGGTCAGCGCACCGATGACGCGGCCGGTCTTGGCGCGGACCAGTTCGGCGGCATCGGGGTTGCGCTTCTGCGGCATGATCGACGAACCGCTGGTGAACTTATCGCTCAATCGCACCAGGCCGACCAGCGGCGAGGTCCAGATCACGATTTCCTCGGCGAAGCGCGACAGATGCATCGACGCGATCGCCGCCGCCGACAACGTTTCCAGTACGAAATCGCGATCGGAAACCGCGTCGAGCGAATTGGCCATCGGCCGATCGAAACCAAGCGCCTTCGCGGTGGCGTCGCGATCGATCGGAAAGGATGTACCCGCCAGCGCCGCCGCGCCGAGCGGGCTTTCGTTGAGGCGCTTGCGCGCATCCGCAAAACGGCCGCGGTCGCGCGCGGCCATCTCGACATAGGCCATCAGATGATGGCCAAAGGTCACGGGCTGCGCGGTCTGCAAATGGGTGAATCCCGGCATCACCGTCTCGGCATGTTCCAGTGCGCGCGTGACCAGCACGTGCTGAAAGGCCGCGAGCGCCGCATCGGTCTCGTCGATGATGTCGCGGACATAGAGCCGGAAATCGGTCGCCACCTGATCGTTGCGCGAGCGCGCGGTATGCAAACGCCCGGCCGCCGCGCCGATCAGTTCGCTGAGCCTGCTCTCGACATTCATGTGAATGTCCTCGAGCGCCCGCTTGAACTGGAAGGCGTCCTTGCCGATCTCTGACAAAATCGTGTCTAGACCCTTGCCGATGTTTTTTGCATCATTCGCCGTGATAATGCCTTGCGCGGCAAGCATGGCGGCGTGGGCCTTGGACGCGGCAATGTCCTGAGCATAGAGATGCCGATCAACGTCGATGGAGACGTTGATTTCTTCCATGATCGCGTCGGGACCCTCGCCAAAACGCCCGCCCCACATTTTGTTGCTCATGCTGTGCCGCTCACTTCACGCTTGCCGAATGACCCATCCGTTCCGGCCAAACGTGTTAGCTGTCTAAAACCAAAGCTCTGCATACCCGCATCTTATACAGGATGACAAACGATATGCCTGAAACCAACCCGTCGCCCCGCCGGGCCCCGAGCAAGTTTCCGATCGGCCCCTTGATCTCGCTGACCGGTGTCGTCGTGGCCACGGCCTTCATCTACGGCGCCGGGCACCTCAAACAGACGGCTCGCGCCGACGTTCCCTGCGGCTCCGCTGTGGAATTGTCCAAGAAGCTGGCCCCCCTGGCCATCGGCGAAGTAGCGGCCCTGACGATGGCGTCGAAGCCGCTTCAAATGCCGGATCTGGCCTTTATGGACGGCGACGGCCAGCCGAAGAAGCTCTCCGACTGGAGGGGTAAAACCGTTCTGCTGAACCTGTGGGCGACCTGGTGCGTGCCCTGCCGGAAGGAGATGCCGGCGCTCGACAATCTGCAGGGCAAACTCGGCAGCGATAAATTCGCCGTCGTCGCCGTCAACATCGACACCCGCGGCGCGGACAAGCCGAAGGCATTCCTGAAGGAAGCCAACCTGACGCGTCTTGGCAATTATCATGACGATAAAGCCAAGGTATTTCAGGATCTTAAAAGCATAAGCCTGGCGCTGGGCATGCCGACATCGGTGCTGATCGACGGCCAGGGCTGCGAAATCGGCAACATGGCCGGACCAGCCGAATGGGACAGCCCCGACGCGATCGCGCTGATCAACGCGGCGGCGATGCCTTAAGGGCTGACAACGGTCCGGATAATCGGTCCTGCAACGGTCTGCCGGCCACGATTCTCAGACCGAGACCGGACCTCAGGCCGCGATATTGAGATTGCCGCCGATGCCAGCGCCGACATTGGCGAGCGAAGGTGAATTCGGACCGGCGCCCAGCAGGGTGAGCACGTTGGATTTCTCGGCGTCCATGTTCGATTTCATGATCGTGGCCGCGACCTGCGTTTGCACGCCGCCCGCTTTGGCGGCCATCGCGGCCATGACCAGACTCATATCCATGAAAACAGACTCGCCACGAACTGAACTCTGCCGGCAGTGATATCGGGCGACGGTTAAGAAATTCTAGCGAAGGAGAATTGGCGGCAGGCGCGTCAGCGTGTCTGTCCCGCTGCAAATGCAGTGTCGAAAAAAGCTGAAACCTCGCCGCGCAACTGCGCAAGAAAGGCCGCGCGGTCAAAGCCGGGCGGATCAGCCGCCGCATCGCCATCGAGGGTTGGAATCGGAGCACTCGGCCGGTCCATGAAGGCGAAATGCCACGCATTGGCGACCGAATGGAATTCGGCGCGCGGCACGTTTTTCGCGATCCATTCGGCATGAAAACGGGGCACCAGCCAGCGATCCTGCGCCGCCGCGTAGATGGACACCGGGATATCGATAGCCGCCAGCGAAGCCGCCGTGAAGACAACGCCCATCGGCGCCATCGCGACAACCGCGCGGACGCGTTTGTCGGTTGTCGGCGCGATCATGGTTGGACCTTGCGTGGGCTGACGTTGCGAAGACTGACCTGTGCGCCCCATGCTGCAGAAAAGAGGATCGTCCGCGCGCTCCTTCTCGCAATGCGCGATAATGCGTGACAGGTCGGATTGTCCGCCGGCCAATGCGATAACGGTAAATCCGCCAGCCGAGTGCCCGAGCGCGCCGATGCGAGGCCCCTTCGCATCGGTGGCGATACGATCTTTCCAGTCGGGATCGCGGAGCAGCGCGTCAATGACCCTCGACGCCTGACGGGGACGTTCGGTGAAGAACGTTCCCGGCGGCTTCTCCCACAACGAGCGATCCTGGTAGTTGTCGCCCGGATGCCGAAGTGCGGCGACCAGATAGCCGTTCCGGGCCAGGCCCTCCGCCAGACTGCTGTGCCCGAGTTCCGATCCGCCTGTTCCATGGCTGAGCACGATCAGGCCTTTGAAATGCGCCTCCGGCGGCGCCATGACGGCAACACGGAGTGTGAACGGCCCCATCGCAATCTCGCGGGGCGCCGCCTGTGCCGGGTAAAACAGGGCAACCTGAATGGGTTCAGGATTTGAAGCGGATGCCGGCACCACGTATTGCCGCCAGCCGGCCTCGGTGGCCATTACGGGACACGACACCAGCAGACTGGATGCCGCGAGCATTCCGTAACAAAGTCGTCCGATCGAACAGAAACAAAAAGCAACCCACCGTCGCATGAAATCACCTCGCATATCGCACCGCCAAACTGATAGAAGAGCAGCACCGCTCAGGTCCAATTTCGTTTCGTGAATGGCACGATTTATTCGCCAATGACCATCATCGACCTAACCCGGCCTACTCTAGTCACCGCGCCACGGTATCTACTGGCCGCGTTGCTGACGCTCGCGATGGCAATTGCGCTCGCGGTTGTCGGAGCCTTCGGCTCATACGTCACAATGGGGCTTCCCCTTCGCCTGCTCCATTTCTGCGCCTCTTCGTTCGCGATCAACGCCGTCGCGTTGATCGTCTTGGGATATTTGCGCCGCTACGTGTTTGCGGGCGCTCTGCCGTTTTGGACCACGATTTCAGTCGCGCTGGCGACCGCGCCCCTCGGCGGCCTGATCGTCCAGCAGTCATTGCGGCTTTGCGCGCCGCAAGCGCTGCGTTACGTGTCGTTTGGCGAACTAACAGGGCAGGTTCTGCTCATTAACCTTTTCATCGGCACCGTGACATGGGCGCTGTTGCGGCAACCCAGCGACCGTGCCGAAATCACGGCCAGGGATGCCGAGCCGGCGCAGGTAGACGCCATGGCCGGAGAAATCCGCGCGAAGCTGCCACTTCCGTTACGGCAAGCACCGATCATCGCATTGAGCGCGGAAGATCATTATGTGCGCGTGCGCACTGATCGCGGTCAGGCGTTGATCCTGATGAATCTAGCGAATGCCATCGCAGCCCTCGGTCCCGATGCTGGTGTCCGAGTCCACCGTTCGCACTGGGTATCGCGTGCGTTAGCCATGAAGACGAGCGATGATCGGCACGGTATCCGGATCGATGACGACAGTGTCGTTCCGATCAGCCGCGCCGGGCGCAAACTGCTGAAAGAACTCCGCAAGGCGGCCGCGTAACCTTCGAAGCTAACGCGTCGGAACCGGCTTGTCGCCGCGAAAGTCGTAGAAGCCACGCTGGCTCTTGCGGCCAAGCCATCCGGCCTCGACATACTTCACCAGCAAGGGACAAGGCCGGTACTTGGAGTCGGCGAGCCCTTCATGCAGAACCTGCATGATCGACAGGCAGGTGTCGAGGCCGATGAAATCGGCGAGTTCGAGCGGGCCCATCGGATGGTGCGCACCGAGCTTCATGGCCGCATCGATCGCCTCGACGTTTCCAACGCCTTCATACAGCGTGTAGATCGCCTCGTTGATCATCGGCAGCAGGATGCGGTTGACGATGAAAGCCGGAAAATCTTCCGAGACGGCGATCTGCTTGCCAAGCTTGGTGACAAATTCCTTGGCCACCTCGAACGTCGTGTCGTCGGTCGCGATACCCCGGATCAGTTCGACCAGCTCCATCAGCGGCACCGGATTCATGAAATGAATGCCGATGAATTTTTCCGGGCGGTCTGTTGAAGCTGCAAGCCGTGTAATGGAGATTGATGATGTATTCGAGGCGATGATCGCTTCTGGCTTCAGCACCGCGCACAGATCATGAAAAATCTTGCGCTTGATCTCTTCTTTTTCAACGGCGGTCTCGATCACCAGGTCGCAATCGGCGAGCCCGTCCAGAGACTCGGTGGACTTGATCCGTTCAAGCGCCTTTTTGCGGGCGTCCTCGGTGATGATCTTCTTCGACGCCTGACGAGACAGGTTGCCGTTGATCGTCGCCATCGCCGACTTCAGGTGATCGGCGGAAAGATCGTTGAGCACCACATCGAGGCCGGCAAGGGCGGCCACGTGCGCGATGCCGTTGCCCATCTGGCCCGAACCGATCACGCCGATTTTCTTGATCATTGCCGCCATCTTGCTATCTCATCGGGTCCAGAACCGAGCTTACTGCGGTTCGTCCCATTCTTGCACAAACACCGGCCGAAGTCCGTTGCTCCGGCCAGCATTCTTTCGTTCATCGTTATTTTCCGAGCTTTCCGAGTTCTTCGGTCAATTCGGGAACCGCCTGATACAGATCCGCCACCAGGCCATAATCGGCAACCTGGAAAATCGGCGCGTCCTCATCCTTGTTGATCGCGACGATCACCTTGGAATCCTTCATGCCGGCGAGATGCTGGATCGCCCCGGAGATGCCGATGGCGATGTAAAGCTCCGGCGCCACAACCTTGCCGGTCTGTCCAACCTGCCAATCATTCGGCGCGTAGCCCGCGTCTACCGCGGCACGCGAGGCGCCGACACCGGCGCCGAGCTTGTCAGCCAGCGGCTCGATGTACTTAGTGAAGTTCTCGCGGCTCTGCATGGCGCGGCCACCCGAGACGATGATCTTCGCCGAGGTCAGCTCGGGACGATCGCTCTTGGCGACTTCCTCGCCGACGAAGCTCGACAGACCCGGATCGGCCGCCGCAGCGGCGTTCTCGACCGAGGCGCTGCCGCCGTCACCGGCCGCCGCGAACGTCGAGGTCCGTACCGTGATAACCTTCTTGGCGTCCTTCGACTTCACGGTCTGGATCGCATTGCCGGCATAGATCGGCCGTTCGAAGGTATCAGGCGCCACCACCTTGATGATCTCGGAGATCTGCATCACGTCGAGCAAGGCTGCTGCGCGCGGCATCACGTTCTTGAAGCGCGACGTCGCGGGCGCGACGAACGCGTCATACGCCGGCGCCAGCGCGACGATCAGCGCCGCCAGCGGTTCTGCGAGATCGTGCTCATAGGCAGGGCCTTCGGCGAGCAGGACTTTCGTGACGCCAGCGAGCTTCGCAGCCGCCTCCGCCGCGGCCTTCGTCCCTTCGCCGCCGCCGGCGACCAGAACGTGGACCTCGGCGCCAAGCGCGGCCGCAGCAGTCAGCGCCTTGTTGGTGGAATCCTTGAGCGAGGCGTGGTCGTGTTCTGCAATCAGCAACGTCGTCATCAGATCACCCCGGCTTCGTTCTTGAGCTTCGACACCAGTTCGGCAACGCCCTTGACCTTGACGCCCGCCTTGCGGCCCGGAGGTTCGGTTGTCTTGAGGACTTCGAGGCGCGGCGCGATGTCGACGCCGTAATCCGACGTGCTCTTATCCGCGATCGGCTTCTTCTTTGCCTTCATGATATTCGGCAGGCTGGCGTAGCGCGGTTCGTTAAGCCGCAGGTCAGTCGTCACGATCGCTGGCCCCTTCAGCTTCACCGTCTGCAAACCGCCATCGACTTCACGCGTCACCTTGAAGTCGGAACCATCCACTTCGAGCTTGGAGGCGAAGGTCGCCTGCGACCATCCAAGCAGCGCCGCCAGCATCTGACCGGTCTGGTTTGAATCGTCGTCGATGGCCTGCTTGCCGAGAATGACGAGGCCGGGTTTTTCCTCGTCGACAATGCCCTTGAGGATCTTGGCGACGGCCAGCGGCTCGACTGGTCCGTCGGCCTTGACCAGAATACCGCGATCCGCCCCCATGGCGAGGCCTGTGCGGATCGTTTCGGCGGCTTGCGCCGGACCGATCGACACCACCACAACCTCGGTCGCCTTGCCTGCCTCTTTCAGGCGCAGGGCTTCCTCGACCGCAATTTCATCGAACGGATTCATCGACATCTTGACGTTGGCGAGTTCGACGCCCGAACCGTCACTCTTGACGCGGATTTTGACGTTGTAATCGACAACCCGCTTTACCGGCACCAGAACCTTCATCGAACCTCTTTCGTATTGAACTTTGGCTGGATCAGCTTGCACATGTGAGCTTGGGCGCGGAACCTAAAGGTCCCGCTATCGGCGGTCAACGCGCGAAAGGCCAAAATAATACGCTCTTTAGCGGTTCTGGCCACGCGGAAACCTGCCGGCTTTACGGTTATCTATTCTGACCGGGCACCCAAAGCACGTCTCCCGCGCCCCTGTCATTCATGAACCGGCTGGCCACAAACAGGAAATCCGACAGCCGGTTCATGTACTGGATCGCAGCATCGCTGACGGGCTCTTCGGGCTGCGCCGCGAGTTCCACCACCATGCGTTCCGCGCGACGGCAAATGGTCCGCGCCAGATGGAGGTATGCCGAGGCAGGTGTTCCTCCCGGCAGCACGAACGAGGTCAGGTCCGCGAGCTCCGCATTGAGGCTGTCGATATCGCTCTCCAGGCGCGCAACCTGGCTGGATATCACGCGCAGCCGCTCTGCCTTGCCCTCGCGCTGAGGCACGGCCAAATCGGCGCCGAGGTCGAACAGATCGTTCTGAATGCGGCCCAGCATCACATCGAGATCTGGAGCGCCGGCAAGGTGCAGCCGGACGATGCCGAGCGCGGCGTTGGTCTCATCGACGGTTCCATACGCACCGACGCGCAAATCGTATTTCGGGCGGCGCTCGCCGCTGCCGAGTGCGGTGGTGCCGTCATCGCCAGTGCGCGTGTAAATTCGGTTCAGAACGACCATTGGTCCCCCGGTTTGCCGTCAGGCCGCAACTTCATCCATGCCCCATGACCCAGACGGTCAACATGGTGATGACGATGGCGACAAACTGAAACAGAACCCGCATCTGCATCAGTTTTTGCGAGCGGTTCGGACTGCCGCCCCGCATCATGTTGATGAGGCCCATCAGCAGCACCACCGCCACGGCGGCGACCGCAATCGGAATGAGAATCTTGCTCAGAAATGTTTCCATCGGGCGTACATAACACCGGGAACACGGCTCCGCCATCGCCCGGATGAGTTCGGCTGTCATGCAACGATCTGGCTTTTTATGTATCGATATCAGATAGTAACGGCAGCGACGAACGAACCCGTCAGACCAAGGTGGAACGTGAGGCAGATTCGCTACGTCTTTCTGGTCGGACTGGACGCCTTCTACACGTTTCTCGCCGACGACGGCTGGGCGATCGCCAGCCATATCGCGCTGTCCTCGCTGATGGCGTTGTTTCCGTTTCTCATTGTTCTGACATCGCTGGCGGGCTTCTTCGGATCGAAGGAGCTTGCCGACCAGGCGGCCGGATTGATGCTCCAGATCTGGCCGATACAGGTCGCCAACGCGTTATCCGGCGAAATCCATGACGTGTTGACGACGACGCGCGGCGATGCGCTGACCGTCGGTGCGGTGCTCGCGGTCTACTTCGCATCTAATGGCGTTGAAAGCCTGCGGGTCGCGCTCAACCGCGCCTATGCAGTGATCGAGCCGCGCCGCTGGTACTGGTTGCGGCTGGAATCGATCGGGTACACCCTGATCGCGGCGGCAACCGCACTGGCCATGGCGTTCCTGATCGTACTTGGTCCGCTCATCATCGCCGCGGCAAAACGCTACATCCCGCTGATCGTGGAATCGAACGAGAATCTGCTCAATATTGCCCGTTACGGCATCACCATTCTCGCAATGTTCAGCGCGCTTCTGATCCTGCACGCGCGGCTACCGGCGGGCCGGCGATCCTTCATTCAGATTATCCCCGGCATCATCTTCACGATGCTGGCGTCGCTGATATCGGGCATCGGCTTCGGTCTCTATCTCGCCCGCTTCGCCAACAACTATGTAACGATGTATGCGGGCCTCGCCTCGGTCATCATCGCGCTGGTGTTTCTCTATTTCATCGCCGCGATCTTCGTGTACGGCGGCGAATTGAACGCGGCCATCATCAAGTCGCGGCTGCCTCACGGCGTCTCGCTGCAAGCAGCGCAGTCGCTAGCGCCCGCGGAGAAACCGGTTTGACCAGAAACGCATCCGCGCCAGCCGCGCGCGATGCCCCCTCATCGTCACTTTTGCCGGAAACGCCGATGATCGCGACTCGTCCAGCGGGCGCGGCCAGTGTGCGAATACGCTTGATCGCTTCGATGCCGCTGATTCCAGGCAACACCATATCCATCAGCACGGCATCGAAGTCGCCTTGCGCAATGCGTTGAGCGGCATCCTCGCCGCGTCCGACGAAGTCGGCCTGATGGCCAAGTTCGGTCAGGATCGCATTGAGCACGACGCGGCCGAACGGATTGTCCTCGACGCTGAGAATGCGCAGCCCGCTTCCCTGATGGGAGAGCGAGTCTGCATCGTCATCCCCCGCCATGATCATGACCGGTTCACTGGTGCGGGTCAAAAGAACCGTCAACGTGAACGTGGTGCCGCCGCCGCGCCGCTGCGCCACCGTCACGTCGCCACCCATCGCGCGCGCCAGTTGCTTCACCGACGACAGACCGAGTCCCGCGCCGCCGAAGCGCGATGCAATCGAAACGTTGGCCTGCGAGAACGGGCGAAACAGCCGCTTGATCTCGGCGAGCGACAGGCCGATGCCGCTATCGGAGACAGAAAACGTCACGCCGATTCTTCCCTTCGGCCCGCGCGAAGAAGTAGCCTTCAGAACGACATCGCCCTGCTCGGTGAACTTGACGGCGTTGTCGATCAGGTTTTCCAGCGCGGCGCGAAGCCGAACGGGATCGCCGGTCACGAACACCGGCAGCTTGTCCGAAATCTCGACCGCCGATCGCAGGCCCTTCGCCGTCGCGCGGCCCGCAAGCGCGTCTCCAACGTTGCGCGCCAGCGCGCGCAGATCGAAAAAGTCCTGCTGGCCGCCGGGATTTGAATGACGGCTGCGGGCGGCGTCGACGAACAGGGTTGCCAGACTGGCGAGATGTTCGGCGCCGGCCTTGATGGTATCGACCCAGCGCCGCTCGCGCTCGCCGAGATCGGAGGTGGCGAGCAGATCGCTGACCGCGAGAATCCCGGTCAGCGGCGTCCGCACCTCATGGGCGAACGCGGCCAGCGCGGCTTCCACGATGTCGGGCCCGGATGACGAAAGCGCCCGTTTGGCGCGGGTTTTCTTGATTTTTTTTGGCGAGCCGCGCGTGGCCGCGGGCCGCCTTTTCGGCGTCCGCCCCGTGCGCGATGAGCGCGATGTCAACGCCATGATTCCCTTGCCCCAGCCCCGCGCCAGCATGCCACGGCCCGGCGGGAGGAGTCACGCCGGAGGTCGTTTTTGGCTTGCGATTTGCTTGCGGCAAACCCAAGGCAGGGAAAAAGGCGTTGCGGCGAAATCAGGGCAGCCCGATCAGCCCCCGCACCCCCTCCGGGGTCACCCCGCGGCTGCGCAATTCCCGCAGTCCGGTCGCGGCCGTCGACTTGGACAGCTTCGTTCCGGCGCCATCGCGGATCAGATCGTGGTGGCGGTAGGCCGGCTGCGGCAGGCCCAGCAATTGTTGCAACAGCCGGTGCACCGAGGTCGACCAGAAGAGGTCCTGACCGCGCACCACATCGGTCACACCCTGAAGAGCGTCGTCGATTACGACGGAGAGGTGATAGCTGGTCGGCGTCTCCTTGCGCGCGAGGATGACGTCGCCCCATGCCTTCGGCCGTGCGATCACCTCGCCGGACTCCCCGCCGGGACCGGAGCCATGTTCGATCCATATGAGATCCCCGGCCAGCCGGCATGCCGCTTCCATGTCGAGCCGCAGCGCGAACGGCGTACCGGACCGCAGCAATCGCTCACGCTCATCCGCCGGCAGCGACGTCGCGGTGCCGGGATAGAGCGGCGCGCCATCGGGATCGCGCGGCCACACGTCCCTCGCCTCACGCTCCGCCACCAGCCGCGCAACCTCGGCGCGGCTCTCGAAACCCGGATAGAGCAGCCCCATCGCCGCGAGCCGATCGAGCGCCGCGCGGTAATCGGCAAGATGCTCCGACTGCCGCCGCACCGGCGTCGCCCAGCGCACGCCGAGCCAGCCGAGATCTTCGTAAATCGCCGTTTCGAATTCGGGACGGCAGCGCGTCGCGTCGATGTCCTCGATCCGCAACAGCAAGCGTCCGCCGCTCTGCCGCGCGGCCTCGGCATTCAGCAGCGCCGAATAGGCGTGGCCGAGATGGAGGTAACCGTTCGGCGACGGCGCAAACCGGAAAACGGGTGGCGGCATCGGTTCTTGCTTTGCTCAACACGTCATTCGTCATGGCCGGGCTTTACACTTGTCCCGGCCATCCACGCCTTCCTACAGTAGATAACGTGGGCGAAGGGAGATCAGGTCAAGGACTCGGACAAGGGATCCTGGACCGCTCGGCCAGTGATATGTTGCAAGACGTGGATGGCCGGGACAAGCCCGGCCATGACGCATCACCAAGACGAGCCAATGACCATCCATCTCGCCAGCCAGTCCGATCTTGACGACGCCATCCGCGTTCTGGTGAAGCAGGATCCTCGCCTGAAGCCGATCCTCGACCGCACCGGCCTGCCGGCGCTGCGTCAGCGCCAGCCTGGCTACGAGGGTCTCGCGGCGATCGTCTGCGGCCAGCAACTGTCGACCGCGAGCGCCGCCGCGATCTGGGGACGGCTCACGGCCGCCTTCGATCCGTTTCACCACGACGCCATCCGAACGGCGCGTACCGACCGGCTCGGCCGGCTGGGTCTGTCCGCTGCGAAGATCGTCACGCTGAAAAAGCTCGCGCGCGAAATCGCCGGTGGACGCCTCAATCTCGATGTGCTGGCCGAAGAGGACGCCGACGCCGCCCACGCCACGCTGGTGCGCCATCACGGCATCGGGCCATGGACCGCCGACGTCTACCTGCTGTTCTGTCTGGGCCACGGCGATGCCTGGCCCGCCGGCGACATCGCGATCCAGGAGGCGATCAAGGTCGGCCTCGGCCTGACCACGCGCCCGACGCCAAAACAGATGGCGCCGCTGGCCGAACCGTGGCGTCCGCTGCGCGGCGCGGCGGCGCATCTGTGGTGGGCCTATTACAAGGTGATCAAGAACCGCGAGGGCGTGATGGCCAAATGAGACACCTTGACCGGCTCTCACCACCGGTATCGCAGGCGCGCGATGACCTGACGGCGCAGGCCACAGAGGCACGCCCGCCGCAAGGCCGAAGCCATCGAGGGATAAAGGGCGCGATTGCCTGCGGCAACGAACGCGGGTTAGAAATCCTATG
>JAFEFK010000054.1 GCA_018240625.1 Pseudomonadota bacterium | reverse complement strand
ACGGTGCCCCGCCACGCGATCAGACCGGAGAACAGCGGTTGGACATTTGGGAAAAGCTGATTGCGCAGCACGGACCACACACCGTCAGCGCCGATCAGGGCCCATGCGGTTTCCTGGCGCCGGCTTGTGCCGGTGCGTAAATCCACGGCGACGCCGTCGGCGTTTGCCGTCGCGTCTTCAAATGCCGTGCCGAGCCGCAAGTCGATGTCGGGGTTGTCGCGAACGTGCTCCAGCAACGCTGCTTGCAAGTCCGCGCGATGCATTACCCAATAGGGCGCGCCGCCATGCAGCGCCGCGGCATCACCAAGCGGCAGACGACAGATCTCGCCGCCGTCCCGTACGCTTACGATGCTGACAGCCTCCGGCACGAGTGCCCGGCGGGCAAGCCGCGACCGCAGGCCGAGGCCGATCAGGATGTGGCTTGCGTTCGGCGACAGTTGCAGGCCTGCGCCGGCCTCTTCGAGACGTTCGGCTTTCTCGATAACGATGACGCGGAAGCCCTTGGCCGCCAGCGCCAGCGATGCCGTCAGACCTCCGATACCGGCACCAGCGACAACGACGGCGCGCGATGGGGCCACCGGCGTGTCAGGCGACTCTATCTTTCACCACGGACTCGGGAGGGCGCGCCTGTCCTGCGCCGAGGTCGGCCGCGAAACGATACAGCGTCGAGCAATACGGACAGATGATTTCGTTGTCATTTCCGAGATCGAGAAAGACGTGAGGGTGATCGAACGGCGGGTTGGCGCCGACGCACATGAACTCCCGCGAGCCGATCTCGATAACGGCGGCGCCGGCATCGTTGTGAAAGTGGGGAACTACGTGATCGGACATGCTCTTCACCCTGGGTCGCCGCGAGATGATGACGCTGAATACGCAATGACCTCGCGCGGCACCATACTGATCCGTGCGTCCGATTCCTAGCGGCTGGAAACGGATTTGGATGTTTCGCGCGTCACCTATCTATACAAATTCGACACAATCCTGTCGTCTTGGAGAAGCCCTTCTTTCGTCGGGGAAGTTGTGTCTCAAAAGCGGCGCACCATCTTAAAGACGTACGACGAAGGCAGCGCTTCCACAGGGATTTTCAACGATGCAATGGCGAATCGGAAGCGCAATGGCAGCAATGGCTGTGTGCGCAACGGCGTGTGCCTTGCTGTGGCCGCACGCCAGAGACGCAGGCTCCGTATTAATGGTGCAGGACGACTCGGTGCAGCTTTCCGATATCAAATTAAATTCCGTCCTTCGGAATGACCCGGCGCTGCTCGAACGAAACATCGAGGCCGCCCTCGCGGCCCATGATGCCGATCTGGCCGAAAGTTTTTCGGTCGTAGCGCAGGCCAACGCAATTTCGCTGCCCGGTGAATTGTT
>JAFEFK010000549.1 GCA_018240625.1 Pseudomonadota bacterium | reverse complement strand
GCAGCACTTCCGCAGCGACCGAGGCACCCGCCACCGTGGGCAGACCGAGCACCGGCGTATCGCCGCCCAGCACCAGAACTTCACCAAGCTGCACGATCGTTCCGACATCGCCGGCGATCTTGCCAATCTCGAGCACATCATCCGGAACGACGCGGTATTGCCGGCCGCCGGTTTTGATGACTGCGAACATCGTTTTATTCCTTCGTGTTCGCTTCCAGCCTCGGACAGGTCCGGGCGGGCTTTTTGGTCAGTCGTTATGTCGCAGCATTTTCTAACGGCAAACCGGATGCCACTTTGCCTGAAAATGCTGAATGGGTTCAATTTCCGCGCTTCTCCGGGGAAAACCGCCCGCCGGCCGCGCAAAAACAAGCGGCGCTGGGAAACCCCGCGCCGGTTGCGGGACTTATAGCCGCCCAAGACCGGGAGTCAAGGCAAAGGGACCTCAAAACTGGCGAAATATAAGCGTTTTGGCCGGTTTTGGCAGAAGCCTTCCGGCGACCACCCCGGATCGTCATCACCCGCGAAAGCGGGTGACCCAGATAGTCCGGAGCACCCGTGGTTTATCCGGAATGCTCTGGACTACGGGATCGCCCGGTCCTGCGCGCAATTGCGCGCTGCGGGGACGACGACGGGGATGTGAAACCAACGGGTTCCCCAGCCGTTATTCCCCGCGAAATCCAACGGGCAAGGGGCACAATGGCCGAGGACACTCTGACGACCGCCGGCATCGGCAAGCACGGCGTTTCCCGGCTGCCGTCGGTCGATATCGACAGCTACAACATCGAACTGAAGGACGACGACGGCTTTCTCGGCGATCGCGCCAGCAAGGGCGCGTTCCGGAAAATCCTCGACGGCCTGCGCAAGCCGCTGAAGAAAAACGGCGACGATCCGCTCGGCGACACGCCGAGCGAGGACATCGCCAAGGGCTCGCTCGACGACGCCCTGGTCGGTGACGACATCGAAGCCGCGGCGCTGGTGCATGGCGCCATCGAGGAATTCGCGCGCGAGCTTTCCTATGTGACCGGGCGCTTCCTCAAGACCAAGGCGTGGGCCGATACCGAATGCATCGTGATCGGCGGCGGCTTTCGCAAAAGCCGGGTCGGCGAGATCGCGATCGCGCGCACCGACCTGATCCTGAAAAGCGAAGGCCACAAGATTCACCTGATCCCGATCCGCTTCGATCCCGACGAAGCCGGCCTGATCGGCTGCCTGCACCTTGCGCCATCGTGGATCTTCGAGGCCTTCGACAGCATTCTGGCGGTCGATATCGGCGGCAGCAACATCCGCTGCGGCGTGGTCGAGACCAAATGGAAGAAGGCCGCGGATCTCTCCAAGGCATCGGTCTGGAAATCGGAGTTGTGGCGTCACGCCGACGACGACCCAACCCGCGAGGGCGCGGTGAAGCGGCTCGTCAAGATGCTGAAAGACCTTATTTCACAGGCGGAAAAAGAAGGCCTGAAACTTGCGCCCTTCATCGGCATTTCCTGTCCCGGCGTGATCGATGAGGACGGATCGATCGAGAAAGGCGCGCAGAATCTTCCCGGCAACTGGGAGAGCAGCAAGTTCAACCTGCCGGCGTCGCTGATCCAGGCGATCCCCGAGATCGGCGGCCACGACACCGCGATCCTGATGCACAACGACGGCGTGGCGCAGGGCCTGAGCGAGATGCCCTACATGCAGGACGTCAACCGCTGGGGCGTGCTGACGATCGGGACGGGCCTCGGCAACGCGCGGTTCACGAACCGCAAGAAAGACAAGAAATCGGATAAGTCCGACGACAGCAAAAAAGACAAGGACAAGAAAAGCAAGGATTGAGCGGCGCTGGCGGATCTGAGGTCATCCATCCGCGACCTCGGGCGGCCAGACCACCCGGAAGCGCTCGAACACCGTCTCGATATTGTCATGCATCGGGAAGCCGTCGCGCTTCGCCATCCTGCCGAAAAACGCGCGGTGGGCGTCGAGCCACCCGTCGCGCGTTCTGTCGCCTTCGCCCTCGTCCCATGCGAAAGCTTCATCGACCGACGCGAGCGGACCAAGCCGCAATTCGCTGGTGCGCCAAATCGCGCGCGGCACACCTTCGCCATCGACCAGGACGACATGCCCGCCGATCACGGGTAACGGTTCGCCTTCGGGAGCGAACTGGCGAAGCAGCCCGGCGGTCGCCCGCTTCCGGCCGCCGACCACGAGTTCCGCGAGCTCCGTTGCGAGCACTGGATTGTCGGCGAACGAAACGACATCGTAGTCGCCCCCGGAGGCCGCGGTTGCCGCCCGAAACGCTCGCCAAAACTGCTCGGTCGTCTCGGTCTTCTTCTCGCCAGCCATCGCGCTTCCGTTCAGTCCGTATCGCCACGACCTTAATCCGCCGGCGCGGCCATATACAGTTCGTCAAATTCATTCGCATCCCGGTTGCGCCCACGCCGTCCCGTTGCCGGTAACCTTGACCGGTGAGGTTAAGAACGGGATTGCGTTGCCGCTTTTGCAGAGGGCGGTAGGTTCAAACCGCTGCGCTGGTGGCCGGTGAAGCCGCACTTCCCGGCCATAATTGCAATAACGCGGCACGGGACCGCCGGTTTTTACCGCGTCTGGCGGTCCCACCGCTTTTTGGGCCGGAAATTCACCCCCGGGAAACCTGGTCTACGACCGGCAACCGCACGCAACCGACGCCAAATCCGTCTACGCCGCCTGAGACGCCGCGGCTGACGACCTGCAACGCGACCGGAATTTCCTTAGTCCCGCGCCTTGTCTGACCCCGCATCCTCGCCTAGAACACGGCCCGACTCGGAGCGCGCTCAGCAACCATGGCTTCGGCTTTGCGTTTGAATGCGCTCCACGTTATCAAATGAGCGCGTTTTCTTCACGCGAACCGGTTTCCGCTTCGTTTGAAAACACGCTAAGGGCGATCCACCGCCTGTTTGGCACCTTGGAGAGGTGGCAGAGTGGTCGAATGCACCGCACTCGAAATGCGGCATAGGTGCAAGCCTATCGGGGGTTCGAATCCCTCCCTCTCCGCCAAAAAAACCCGGACCTCATTAGCCAACAAAACCCCCGAAAAGGCCCATTTTTCGCACGCCGTCACCAGCTTTTGGGCGTCGCGTTTCGGAGCGAGTTCCATCACGCTTTGCGGACGCACCAGCGGAGGACTGCAAGATATTTGCCCGTCCTTGCGCTAGCGCAAAGAGTACCCGGGCCAACCGCGTAAATTTCACCTGAAAAGCAGCCTTCCTGGCTGCATGCAGATGGAATTTTATCATGATCCGCTTGTCCACGCTCGCGCTCTGCGCCGGTGCGCTGCTGTTGACCGTTCCCACGCACGCCGCGGAATTCGAGGTCAAGATGCTGAACAAGGGCCCGGACAACCAGATGATGACGTTCGACCCGCCCTTCCTGAAAATTCAGTCCGGCGATACCGTCAAGTTCGTGGCGGCGGACAAGGGGCACGACGCGGAATCGATTCCCGGCATGCTGCCGGATGGCGCGACACCGTTCAAAGGCAAACTATCGCAGGACATCAGCGTCACCTTCGACAAACCCGGCCTCTACGGCTATCGCTGCGTGCCGCATTTCGGCATGGGGATGGTCGGATTGATCGAGGTCGGCGGCAGCACCTCCAATCTCGACGCGGCAAAGCAGACCAAGATGCCGCCGCTCGCCACCAAACGCATGACCGCATTGCTGGATCAGGCGGTCAAAAGCACCACCGCGCAGGCGGGATCCGGCAGCGTCGCCCGCTGATCGGTCTCATCTGACGTTGACAATGGACAATTTGCGTTTGCGCAAAGACACGATCACCGGACAAAATAAGATTTGAACGGAACTCCCATCCACGGCGGAAATGGATCGAGGCTGCCGACAGCCGGAGCGATCCGTCTCCGGCGTCGGGCGCGGGAGTTATGCGAAGAAACAGGGG
>JAFEFK010000548.1 GCA_018240625.1 Pseudomonadota bacterium | reverse complement strand
GACGCCCATTTCGCGGAGATTTGCGTCCATGTCACTACAAAAATGATCGAACAGGGCCTGCGACACCCCCTCGCCGTCCCCGGACTTCAACCGGCGAAGCACCATCCACAAATGCAGCAGAACCATATCAAAACGGCCGTTAACCGTGTCCGGCACGCCTAAGGCCTGATAAAACAAGGGTTCTCGCGCCTGCGCCACGATCATGCCATAGATGGCTTCGATGGTGTCGCGCGACGGAGTTCGGGGTTTTCTGAAGCGACTGAACGGCCAGAGCATGTGGGTTCCGCAGGCAGCCCGCAGGCGTGCGATTTGTTTGCAATCGGGGACCGCTGCCGGGTACGTCAATGGATCACGCGATGCAAGAGGATGAGGTCAACCTCGAAATGATTTCGACCTTAAAAATGACGCTGGGAAGTGAGGCGCCGCGATGGCGTCGCCTACGCTCGACGCTCGCGATCGCCCTGGTTTGTGCGGCAGTCAGCGGGTGCACCGGTGAGCAGTTCCAGAAGGGCTATATCCTGCCTCCGGGCGCACTCGAGCAAATTCAGATCGGGGCGAGCCAGGATCAAGTGCTCATCGTGATGGGGACTCCTTCCACGGTGGCGACACTGAACGGCGAAGTCTTCTATTATATTTCGCAACGATCGCACCGGCCGGTCGCTTTCATGAATCAAAGCATTACCGATCAGCGCGTCATTGCCATCTACTTCGACAAGAATCGCCAGGTCGTCCGGCTAGCCAACTATGGCCTCAGAGACGGCAGGATTTTCGATTTCATCAGCCGCACCACGCCGACATCAGGCCAGGAGATGAGCTATCTCGCTCCGCTGTTCAAGCTGATAAGCAATTAACTCGCACGAACCCTTTCGCGCCGACGAGCTTCCCTCAGGCAGCTTCAGGCCAAACGGCTTCAGACAGCGAAAAACCCCGCAGCTCACGCTGCGGGGTTTTTGTTTGATCGCTACTCGACGGCTCAGTGCGCCAGGATCGCCAGCAGCAGCAGCGCCACGATGTTGGTGATCTTGATCATCGGGTTCACGGCCGGACCAGCCGTATCCTTATAGGGATCGCCAACGGTGTCGCCGGTCACCGCCGCCTTGTGGGCGTCCGACCCCTTGCCACCGTGATGGCCGTCCTCGATGTACTTCTTGGCGTTGTCCCATGCGCCGCCGCCCGAAGTCATCGAGATCGCCACAAAGAGACCGGTGACGATGACGCCGAGCAGCATCGCGCCGACTGCCGAGAACGCCGCCGACTTGCCGGCAGCACCGCCGCCCGCGATCGCGTAGATCACGAAGTAGACGAAAATCGGCGACAGCACCGGCAGCAGCGACGGAATGATCATTTCCTTGATCGCGGCCTTGGTCAGCAGGTCGACGGCCTTGCCGTAATCCGGCTTGTCGGTGCCCTGCATGATGCCCGGCTTCTCGCGGAACTGGCGCCGCACTTCCTCGACGATCGCGCCGGCCGCACGGCCCACCGCGGTCATGCCCATCGCGCCAAACAGATACGGCAGCAGGCCGCCGAACAGCAGACCGACCACGACGTAAGGACTGTTGAGCGAGAAGTCCGGCGACACGCCCTGAAAGTAGGCGTGGTGCGCGGCATCCGCGATGAAGAACTTGAGGTCCTGGTTATAGGCCGCAAACAGCACCAGCGCGCCGAGACCGGCCGAGCCGATCGCATAGCCCTTGGTGACGGCCTTGGTGGTGTTGCCGACCGCGTCGAGCGCGTCGGTGGCCTTTCGCACTTCCTTCGGCAGGCCCGCCATTTCCGCGATGCCGCCCGCGTTGTCCGTCACCGGACCGAAGGCGTCGAGCGCCACGATCATGCCGGCCAGCGCCAGCATGGTGGTGGTCGCAATCGCGATGCCGAACAGGCCCGCAAGGCTATAGGTGACGAGGATGCCTGCGATGATGACGATGGCAGGAAGTGCCGTCGACTCCATGGAGATCGCGAGGCCCTGGATCACGTTGGTGCCGTGACCGGTGACCGAGGACTGGGCGATCGACTTCACCGGACGGAAGTCGGTGCCGGTGTAGTATTCGGTGATCCAGATGATGAGGCCGGTGACGGCAAGACCCGCCACGCCGCACAGGAACAGCGACATGCCGGTGTAGTTCACGCCCGCCAGCGGGCCGAACCCGATCAACTGATGCACAACGATCGCCACGCCGATGAGCGACAGCACGCCGGTCGCGATCAGGCCCTTGTAGAGCGCGCCCATGATCGACTGGCTGGCGCCGAGCTTGACGAAGAAGGTGCCAAGGATCGAGGTGATGATGCAGATGCCGCCGATGGCGAGCGGCAGCGTCATCACATGGGTCAGGATCGGCGTCGTGCCGAAGAATATCGCCGCGAGCACCATGGTCGCGACAGAGGTCACGGCGTAGGTCTCGAACAGGTCCGCCGCCATGCCGGCGCAGTCGCCGACGTTGTCGCCGACGTTGTCGGCAATCGTCGCCGGGTTGCGCGGATCGTCTTCGGGAATGCCGGCTTCCACCTTGCCGACGAGGTCGCCGCCGACGTCGGCACCCTTGGTGAAGATGCCGCCGCCGAGACGGGCGAAGATCGAGATCAGCGATGCGCCGAAGCCGAGCGCCACGAGCGAGTCGATGACGACGCGGTTGTTCGCGGCATAGCCCGCGAAATGCGTGAGATAGATGAAGTAGAGCGTTACGCCGAGCAGCGCGAGACCCGCGACCAGCAGGCCGGTGATCGCGCCCGCCTTGAAGGCAAGCTCAAGACCGCCCGCGAGCGACTTGGTCGCCGCCTGCGCGGTGCGCACGTTGGCGCGCACCGAGACGTTCATGCCGATGAAGCCCGCCGCGCCCGACAGCACCGCGCCGATCAGGAAGCCGACCGCAACCAGCAGGCCGAGGAAATACGCGAGCAGCGCGAAGATCACGACGCCGACGATTCCGATCGTCGTGTACTGCCGCCGCAAGTAAGCCTGCGCACCCTCGCGCACCGCGGCCGCGATTTCCTGCATTCGTGCGTTGCCGGCATCGGCGGCCAGGACCGACGATGTCGCCCATGCGGCGTAAACAATCGAAAGCGCCCCGCAGAGCACGATCATCCATAATGCTGTCATTGAATTTGCCTCAGATCCCTGCATTTGCCCCGAACGCCACGAGCCGCGGGCGCGGACGGGCGTACAAAAACGAAGCCTGCCTTTCGCAAGGCGACCTCAAATCGGCGGGACCATGCCAAAATCGTCCACCCGACGCAACGCCGCCATGCGGCTAAACGGTCGATTTTCCGTAAGGAATTGCGGGAAAAGATCAGGATCCGTGAGAGGAATTCCAAGCGTACGCCGGAATGACCGATGTTTGCGGCCTGCCCTCATCTCTTTTATCCCTCGAACTCAGCTTGGATAACCGCCCGTGAGCGCAAGCCAACCGTGGGTATCAAGCGGGTATCAAATGATCTGTGTTAGCCACCGGGTGATGCGCGCGACGGCGTCCTGCATCTCGGCCGCCGAGCGGGCGTAGGAGAATCGTACGAACGAGCGGCCGTGAACCGGATCGAAGTCGACGCCGGGCGTTGCGGCAACATGCGCTTCCTGCAGCATTCTCTGTGCGAACTCGTAACTGTCGGAGGTGAACTTCGAGACATCGGCATAGAGGTAGAACGCGCCGTCGGCCGGCAGGAACTCGCTCAATCCGGCTTGCGGCAAACCCGCGATCAGAATGTGACGGTTTGCCTCATAGCCGCGCTTCACAATCTCCATCTCGTCGCGGCCTGCAAACGCTGCTTCGGCCGCGATCTGCGACAGCGTCGGCACCGAAATCGACAGGTTCTGCTGCAACCGCTCGATCGGCCGGACCAATTGTTCCGGCACCACCATCCACCCGACGCGCCAGCCGGTCATGCAAAAATATTTCGAAAATGAATTGATCACTACCGCGTGCGGCGACAGCTCCGCTGCCGTGACCGCGGGGAAGGCATAGTCGAGGCCGTGATAGATCTCGTCGGAGATAAAACGGATGCCTTCGCTTTCGGCGGCGGCGATCAGAAGTGTCAGCGCCTCGCGCGACATCATGGTGCCCGTCGGATTGGCCGGGCTTCCGACCAGCACGCCCTTCAGCGGCGTCCTGCGGTGAGCGGCAAGCAGCGCCTCCCCGGTCAGGGCGTGACGGTTTTCGCTCGATGTTTCGATCAGTACCGGCTCGCACCCGAGCGCGGTCAGGATATGCCGGTACGGCGGATAGCCGGGCACCGTCACGGCAACCCGGTCGCCCGGTTCGAACATTGCGAGGAAGGCCAGGATGAATGCGCCCGACGATCCCGTGGTCACAACGACGCGCTCAGAATCGACGGCGCAACCGT
>JAFEFK010000547.1 GCA_018240625.1 Pseudomonadota bacterium | reverse complement strand
CACGGCACCGCAGGCGACGTCGACCGCGCGATGAAGAGCGCCCGCCGCGCCTTCGAAGGAAAAGACTGGGCCAGCATGTCGGTCCGCACCCGCGCCCGGCTGGTCAACAAGCTTGCCGACGCGTTCGAGGCGAATCTCGACGAACTCTATCAGCTTGAAACCATCAACAACGGCAGGCCGGTCAACGAGACACGCGCCCAGCTCCGCCGCGTGCCCGACTTCTTCCGCTACAATGCGGGCCTGGCACTTGCGCGGCGCGATGCGGTGATCCCGGTCGAGGGCGAGTACCTCAACTACACGCTGCGACGGCCGGTCGGCGTCGTCGCCAACTGCACGCCCTTCAATCATCCACTGATGATCCTGTCTAAAAGCCTGGCGCCGGTGTTTGCCTCGGGCTGCACGACCGTGGTCAAGCCTTCCGAATATACACCGCTGACGACGCTGGCGCTGGCGCGCATCTTCTCCGAAGCCGGCCTGCCCGATGGAGTCTTCAACATCGTCACAGGCCTTGGTCCGACCACCGGCAAGGCGCTTTGCGAACATCCCGATTATAACAAGCTGGTTCTGACGGGAGGCACCGAAGCCGGACAAATCGCGGGCGCGCATGCCGGCCGCATCTTCGCTCATCAGACGCTCGAACTCGGCGGCAAGACGCCGGTGCTGACCTTCCCCGATTTCGACGTGGACCGCGCCGTCAACTACGCCGCGTTCGGCGCCTTCATCGGCGCGGGCCAGACCTGCGTCTGCGGCAGCCGCCAGATCGTTCATAAGGACGTTTATGACGAGTTCGTCGACAAGCTCGCAAAGAAGGCGAAATCGATCCGGATCGGCGATCCGACAGAAACCACCACGCAGCTTGGCCCGGTGATCTCGGAAAAGCAGCGCCAGCGTGTGCTGAATTACGTGAAATTCGGCCTCGATGAAGGCGCCCGCCTGGTCGCAGGTGGCGCTGTTCCAAAGCATCTGTCGAACAGCGGCGGCTATTTCGTGGAGCCAACTGTTTTTGCGGACGTCACCGCAAAAATGCGGATTTTCCAGGAAGAAGTCTTCGGTCCGTTCACGTCGATCACGCCGTTTTCAAGCGAAGAAGAGGCCATCGCACTGGCAAACGACTCGCCGTTCGGGCTTGCCGCTGCAATCCGCACCAGGGATGTCTCGCGTGCCCATCGCGTCGCCGGCGCGTTGCATTGTGGCATCGTCTGGATCAACGACCATCATCGGCTCGACCCGGCCTCTCCGTGGGGTGGCGTGAAGCTCTCAGGCGTCGGTCAGGAATTCGGACCCGAATCCTTCGACAATCACTTCGAGATCAAGAGTGTGATGGTCAACATGACCGACCAGCCGTTCGACTGGTACGAGCAAACAGCACAGCAGCGGTTGAATTAATCAGGGCGCCGTTTTGAGGGCTGCAATCGATGCCGGGTCTGGAAGCCATTGAGGAAGTTTCACCATCCATTCGCACCACTACAAGGTTGGGCGGAGTTCATTTACCTTGCAGAAGGTGCAACCGATCTGTAGCCAACGCGATTTGAACATCATCCGACAGCCCGCGGGCGTCAGGCGCCGCTTCATCCACAATACATGTGCCGACGGCCGTCTGGATCCAATATCGCGCCGTGCTGCCGAGAAACGATCGCCGCTCGACCTTTCCACGCAGCAACGGACCGCTGAAAGTACCAGGTTGCACGACGAGTTTCATTGCCTCCGGTCGCACCACGAGTGTCGCCGAGCCCGCCACAGCCGCACCGGCAAACTGGAATGATTGATCGCCAAGTTGCACGCGACCGGACGCAGCTACCGTGACGTCGATGAAATTCGCCAGCCCAACGAACTCCGCGACGTAACGATTGGCCGGTCGAAAGTAGATATCCTCGGGTGTTCCGAGTTGCACGATCCGTCCCTCACCCATAACCGCGACCCGATCCGAGATCGACAGAGCTTCTTCCTGGTCATGCGTCACGAAAACCATGGTCTTGCCGAGCACGCGTTGCAGCCGGACGATTTCCTCGCGCAGCTTGATGCGGAGTTTGGCGTCAAGGTTGGACAACGGCTCGTCAAGCAGCAACACCTCGGGATTAACCGCGATCGCGCGCGCCAAAGCCACACGCTGTTGCTGGCCGCCTGACAACTGATGAGGATACTTTTCGGACGAACTCGCCAATCCGACCAGATCGAGCATCTCGCCGACGCGACCGCGTGCCTGAGACCGGTCCACGCCTTGCATGCGCAGACCGTAGCCGACGTTGTCGGCGATGGTGAGATGCGGAAATAGCGCGTACTCCTGAAACACCATCGTCATCTTCCGCTTGTTCGGCGGCAGGTGCGTGACGTTCTGATCGCGAAGCAGAATCTCTCCCGAATCGGGCTTGTAGAGGCCCGCGAGTAGACGCAGGGTCGTCGACTTACCGCAGCCGGACGGACCCAGCAGGGTGACGATTGAGCCTTGCGCGACGTCCAGGGACACCCGGTCGACAGCCTTGAGCGATCCGAGTCGCTTCGAGATATCGATCAGCTGCACGTGCGGCTCCGCCGGAACTGCCGCGGCGGCCGAGACGAAGACCGGGGTACGCGCGACGTTTGCGGCTGTCATGGCTAAGCACCTCTCAAGACCGGGGTAATGCGGCCGACGACCAGTTGCGCCACGCCGATGCAAAGGAATGTAATGGCAAGCAGGGCCGTCGTAAGCGCTGCTGCTCCGCTCCAGTTCGCGCCACCAATCATCTGTAGGATGACGAAGGTCACCAGCACATTGCCCGGAGCGACCAGGAATACGACGATGCTGATATTGGAGATCGAGCGTACGAAGGACTGCACGAAGGAAGCAAACAGGCTGCGCGACAACAGCGGAACATAGACATCCGTGAGCAGCCGTATCTCGCTGGCCCCGAGATTGCGGGCGGCGTCCTCAATGCTCCGGTGGATCTGCTTGAGCGACGACGAGGTCGTCTCGTAGGCCTGCGGCAGATGCCAGAAGCCGAGCGCAAAGACGATGATCCAGATCGTGCCTGCCAGTTCAAGCGGCGGTCCGTTGAACGCCAACACGAAACCGACGCCGACAAAGACCCCTGGGAGTGCTCCCGGCAGAACAGAGAGAAAGTCGAGCGCAAAGCGGAACGGCAACGCACGCGAGTGCAGGAAGGCGGTGATCTGGCCGATCAGGGCGGTGACGAAGCCGGCGAGCGCCGCGATCAGAACGCTGTTGCCCAATGCACCGGCCCATTGCCGCGTCTCGGCCCAGTGACGCAGCGTCAACGACCAGTCGTTGCCCCAAGACCCGGTAAGGCCGCACAACACGATTCCGAAATAGACGACCATTACAAATGCGCTCGTCAAGGCGCAGATCGAGAACACCGCCCATTTCACCGGGGCGGGCGTCGCGATCTGATCCATATCGGAGCCACGGCCCGTGATGGTGCTGTAGCTGCGGTTGCCGACCAGCACCCGGCTGGCAACGAATAGGGCGACGGTCGGGACCAGAAGGGCTGAAACCACCACGGCCGCACCGCGCAGATCGGCCAGGCCTTCCATCATGAACCACGCTTCGGTCGCGAGCAGCGGATAGTTACCAGCTATGACCACGGCGTTACCGAAGTCGGCCAGCACCGTGATGGCGATCACCAGCAACGCGCCGGCGACGCCCGGGCGCGCGAGCGGCATCATCACGGTGCGCAGCGCATCCCATTCGCGCGCGCCCAATGTCAGTGCGGCTTGTTCCATGCTCGGATGAATGCCTTCCAGGACACTCTTGATGATCATCATCGCAAGAGGAAAAAACGCGATGGTCTGCGACAGACAGAGGCCCTTCCAGCCGAAAATATCGACATCGAGGCCGAACAAGTTATGGGTGACAAGACCTTGCCGCCCAAACATCAGGATATAGGCGAAAGCTACCATGAAGGGCGGCGCGAACAGCGGCAGCATGCCGATGGCGCGGAAGAAGCGGCGGCCGGGGATATCGCGGCGCGTAGCAGCGAAGGCGAAAACGAAACCGACGAATGTCGCGGCAAATGTCGATACGATCGTCACGAAAAGGCTGTTGCGGGCCGCGGTGAGCAGGCGCGGACGAGTCAGCACATCGACGTAGTCAGCCACTCCGGGATAGCGCAGCACGCTGACGGTCGGCCATATCACGAAAATGCCGAGCACCAGCAGCGCGATCCAGAACACGATCCGCACGCCGAGTTCGACGCCGATCCGCCCCTGAGATCCGGACGCTTTCTGCGCAACGGCCCGTTGCGTTGCGGCATCCGAAGCGATATCGGCGGACAAGCTCATTTTCCTGTTTCCGCGCTCCACCGCTTGCGAATGCGGTCCATATTATCCGTCGCCCAAGTCAGGTCATAGGCGACAGTTTTGACGGAATCCAGCACGGGCGCCCCTTCCGGAGGTTTGACCTTCGCATTGGTCGGGTTGCGGAAGCCGAGCCGCGCATTGATCTCCTGCGGATATTCGGACAACAGGAAGTCAATGTATTTTTTTGCGCCTTCAGGATTCGGGCCGCCCTTGACGATGGAGGCCGCCCAGACATTCACGACATTGTCGTCGGGAACGACATAGTCGACCGGCTGCTTCCGCACGTTTTTCGAATAGAGTACATTGGACAGCCAAAAGGCGCCGATAGAAGCCTCGCGTTGCTCAACCAGGGTGACGGTGAGCGGCGCGGACGGCGTATATT
>JAFEFK010000546.1 GCA_018240625.1 Pseudomonadota bacterium | reverse complement strand
ATTTGTGACCGAAATAGCCGAGGCGGTTCGATCGCACTGGCCCGACGAGAAACCCCTATTGGTCCGGCTCTCGGTCGAGGACAATGCGGGCTGGGGACCGGAGCAAAGTGCTCGTCTTGCGAACATCTTGAAGACCAAAGGCGTGGACGTCATCGACTGTTCGTCGGGCGGCATCACCGACATAGCGCCCATTCTCGGCAAAGAGATCAAATACAGCTATCAGGTACCGCTCTCGGAGTATGTCCGGCAACACGCCGATATCATGACGATGGCTGTCGGGCTGATCATTCATGGTGATCAGGCTGAACAGATTCTGCGCGAGGGCCGCGCCGACCTTATCGCGGTTGGCCGGGAGATACTCAACAATCCGAACTGGCCGATGGACGCCGCACAGAAATTGGGTATCGACGGACCGTTCCGGAGCGTACCGCCGCAGTTTGGTTACTGGCTCGGCACGCGTGCCAAACGCGGCTTCGGTACGCAGCCTTCAACTTGGCAGAACGGGCTCGGCGACGACCGAAAGGCGTTGTGAACATTTTAATTCGACACAGGAGTCGTTGCGCCGGTGAGCAACAGCCGCGTGTACTAGCAAAGCATAGAAAATGAACCGCAGGCAGCGGCATCCACGGCGATCGGCAAACTGAAGGCCGCGGAACCTCTCGTCAAAAGACACGATTTATGTTTGTCTCGATGCAGTCACCCTCCGGATTTTGAAAGCGGTCATGCCGTGACAACCGCCCCACGCATCGATATCGATTTGCCGGCGTTTTGGAGCGATCCATATCCAACGCTGGCCGAGCTTCGCAAGAATGCTCCGATTGCTTTCATTCCTCAGTTAGGCAGTACAATCTTTTGCCGGCGCGACGACATTTTCGTTTCCGAGAAGCAAATCGACATTTTCAGTTCGCATCAGCCGCAGGGACTGATGAACAAACTGATGGGCCACAATATGATGCGCAAGGACGGTGATGCGCACATGGCGGAGCGTGCCGCGATCTTTCCCGCCGTATCTCCGAAAACCGTCAAATCGCACTGGAGCGCGCAATTTCAGGCCCATGCAGATCGCATCATCGGCAATCTCGAACCCGGCCGT
>JAFEFK010000545.1 GCA_018240625.1 Pseudomonadota bacterium | reverse complement strand
TGGCCTCACACACGGTAGCTCGGTCGACATCGAGCGCTTCGGGCAGCTTCACGCCGGCCTCGATGAAAATGGCCGCTGGCTGCTGACGACCCGCGGCCGGACCGTGGAAGGTGTAGATTTCACCTTCTCACCGTCCAAGAGCGTGAGCCTCGCCTATGCGCTCACGACCGATCAAGCTCTTCGGCAAGCCGTTCTCGACGCACACCTGACGGGCGTCCATCGCGCCCTGGAGGTCTTGGAGGACGAAGCAACTTATGCGCGGAGGGGGCGCGACGGTCTTGAGCGCCAGCGCGTCCAAGCAACTGGTGCTCTATTCACCCACGATTCCGCGCGGCCCTCACCGCACCTTGACGGATCAGTTTTTTCAGACCCGCAGGTCCATACACATTCCGTATTATTCAACCTGGCGTTGAGGGACGATTCGACGGTCGGCTGCATCGACACCCGATTGGGACAGATCAAGACGTGTCTCGGATCTATTCACGCAGCCCATACCGCCTACGAATTGCGCAAACTCGGCTTCCGCATTAAGGAGATTGGAAAGCACGGCACCTTCGAAGTGGGTTTCGATTCTGAAGTCCGAAAGTTCTTCTCGGGCCGCAGGAACCAGATCGAGGACGAGCTCGCCGAGACCGGTCAGGATTCTGCCTCCGCACCGGCCCTCGCAGCGGCCGCCGCGCTCTCGACGCGTCGCAGCAAGCAGCGCGAGGATGGCACCGATCGCTTCGAGGTCTGGCAGAGCAAGGCTGCTGAGCTTGGCGTCGTGCCCGGGCTCTGTGTCGAGAACCTGCGCATGGCCCCGAACCTCGATCGCAACGGTCGCGACGAGGCGTTCGAAACTGCTCTCGCCAAGATTCCCGAGCAGCTCACCGAGCATGAAGCGACGTTTTCGCGGATCAATCTGATACGGGCCGTTGCGACCGCCCACGTCGGAACATCGGCCGATCCAGCCAACCTGATGCAGCGTGTCGACCAGCTGATCGCGAGCGACAGGATCGTCGAAATCAGGAAAGATCAGCTGAAGGAACCGGTCTACTCGACCCCGGAGATGGTCCGCCTGGAGCGCGAGACGATTGATCTTGCGCGAGAGCTCGCGAACCGGCGTTGGCGTGGGCCTAACCTTACAGCGCTGAAGGTCAAGGCTGACGCCGCCGGCCTGTCGAGCGAACAGATTGCCGCCGTCAACACGTTGGCCGACGGGCGCGCACTAGCGCTGCTTCAGGGAAAAGCTGGAACGGCGAAGACATATTCGCTCAAGCCGCTGGTAAGCCAGCTGAAGGAAGATGGGTACCGCGTGATTGCGGCCGCTACCTCCTGGCGGACCGCCGAGATGCTCGCGAGCGAATTGCAAGTCGAGGCACGTGCCATCGATTCCTGGCTCGCCATTGCCCGTACCGGCGGCCGCTTTCTCGATCCCACGACCGTGTTGATCGTGGACGAGGTCGGCCTACTTGGCGCGAAGGCTACGCATGCCATCCTCAAGGAAGCTACGCGCGACGTTGCGACTTGCGAACACACTCTAGCCGGTCCGATTACCGGGCAGGCCAAGCTCATCCTGTCCGGCGATTCCAGCCAGCTGAAGCCCATAGCAGCGTCCGCCGGTCTCGAGTTGGTCCGACTCTCGACAAAGAGCGCGGTGCTTCAGAAGGTGGTGCGGCAGCGTGATCCCAAGATGCGTCGCGCCGTGGAGCATCTCGCGTACCGCAGGGTGAATGCCGCTTTCAAGATTCTGGAAGCGCAAGACTGCATTGTCGAAACCGAAGGCCAAAAGCCGACCATCCAGACTGCCGTGGACCTCTGGTTTGCCGCGCGGCAGGAGCGGCCCGGCAAGGATCACATCCTGATCGCACGCTCCAACGCCACGGTGCGGGGTCTCAACGCAGAGATCCGCAAGCGTCTGCGCGCAGCGGGCCAGATCGAGGGCCGGGACTTATCGGTCACGGCATCGTCCGCCTCCGGCGATCCCTTTATCTTGCGGCTCGCCGTCGGGGACAGGATCAGGTTTGGTCGCCGGGCCGATCTAAACGGCAACCGCATCATCAACGGCACCTGTGCCAAGATTGAGCACATCGAGCCGGCGGGCCGTGAGCACGCCAACATCACGGCGCGCATCGGCCGTCGCCGGATCTCGTTCTCGACTGCGGCTGTCGCCGACGAGAGCGGCCACGCCCGCCTCGCTCATGACTACGCGACGACCGTCTATCAAGCGCAGGGATTGACGGCCGAGAGCTGCACGGCAGTGGTCGATCCGCGTTACGATCGGAATTCGCTCTATGTGGCCGCCAGCCGGGCCCGTGGTCCGTTGTCGCTCGTCATCGATGTCGCCGAAGTCAATGCCCATGTCAAAGCCGCTCGTTCGCAAGAGACGAGACAAAACGACGTCACTGCCGAGGAGCGCCGAGCCCTCCTGCTGAAGTTGCTCTCGCGCGAGAGCATCAAGACCAGCACGATCGAACCGAGCGAGTTTGCAAAAGCCGAGTTGGCCAGCGTCCGCGACCGCCAGCGTCGCAAGAAGCGCGAGCTCAGCCATGAGCTCTAGGCAGACAAACCGGCGCTCGCCAAACGATCGGCGATCACAGAACGCGACCGCGCTCCATCCAAACGTCGATCGGCCGGGCACGCGGCCGGCACTCTCAGCAACAAAGACGCGAGGGCGCTGTCAGCCGCAGGCGGGGGATTTTCAGGTGACGACTGAGATGCCACAGCCCGTTCCCATCCTGGACAAGGAGCTGCGCGCGATCGAGATTCTGCTCGGCAATGAGCTCTTAAAGATGCTCAGTAACGGCAGAAAAGATAGCTGATTTCGCAAGCTGATTTTCGTTGACAGAATGCCTCACGAGCTGCGCAGAATCTATCCAAGAG
>JAFEFK010000544.1 GCA_018240625.1 Pseudomonadota bacterium | reverse complement strand
GCCATCCGCCAGCGGCGCAACGCCATGATAGGCCAGCCGCACAGGTCCACCCCACACCGCGACATCGCCGTGCATCAGACGAAACCGCTGCGGCTTGTCGCGGCGTTTCAGGCCCCCGAACATGAAGATGGCCGGCAACCCCAGCGACACCGACACGATCGGCGCGCCGAAATCGTGCTCGTCCTTGTCCTGATGCAGCGACATCTTCGCACCGGGCTCGTAGCGATTGATCAGGCAGGCATCCGGCGCGAAGCCTGCGAAACCGGCGCGCTTCGCCGCCTGCTCCGCGAGTTGACGAAACGGCGGTGGCATTTCCGGCCACGGCTGTCCTGTCTCCGGATCGGCCGATGCATAGCGATAGCCGCTGCGATCTGTCGTCCATCCGGACACGCCGCAATTGGTCATCGCCACCGACATGGTGTGTCCGCCGGGAGTGATCATGTGCCGGAACGGCGCTTGCGCGACAATCGCGTTCAGCGCCGCGATCAGCTCCATCTCGTCTGCGCGTGCGAAACCGCGCAACAGCACCGCGCCCTCCGCCATCGTTTCCTGCGTCGGCGGACTATCGGGAGCAGCGTCGAACAAATCCGCGGTCAAACAGGCTTCTCACTTCGCGTCGTGGAAAATCACTCCGACCGTATGACGCCGGCCGGACCGCAGACGGCTTACACCATGGCGGAGATTGACGCGATAGACGCCGCGCGTTCCCTGCACCGGCCGGTGATGTACGGCGAAAGCCACGGCGTCGCCCTGCCTCAACGGAACAACCTCGGCGCGCGACTGCATCCGCGGCCGCTGCTCGGTCAGCACGAATTCGCCGCCGCTGAAATCCTCGCCCGGCTCCGACAGCAGAATCGCCACCTGCAACGGAAACACGTGTTCGCCATAAAGGTCTTGATGCAGGCAGTTGTAGTCGCCAGCCTCGTACTGCAGCAACAGCGGCGTCGGCCGGGTCTGACCCGCCGCATGGCAGCGCTTCAAAAACGCATCGTGATCGTCCGGGTAGCGTATCTCGATGCCCATCGCTTCGTTCCAGCGATTGGCGACCTCACGAAGCGGCGGATACAGCGCCGGGCGCAGCGCTGCGATCGGCTCCGGCAGCGGATAGGCAAAATATTTGTATTCGCCACGCCCAAAGCCGTGGCGGCCCATCACGATGCGGCTGCGGAAATGCGTATCGTGCTCATAAAGCGTTGCGAGCCCGCGGCACTCATCAGGAGACAGCAAGCCCGGCAGAACCGCGCAACCCTGCGCGTCGAGATCGGTGCCGACCTGGTTCCAGTCAAGCGCCGCAACGCGCGACGCCATATCGGCCGGTGGCGCAGAAAGGGGAAGAGCTTTTGCAACTGATGTCATGCCCGCGATCTTCGCAGATCACACGGTTTCCGGCCACCCGATTTCCGGGCTTCGACGGTGCAGGCTCCGTCTCCCATTGGGAGAGGGTTGGGGTGAGGGATTACGGCATATCGGTGAATAACGCCCCCTCACCCGGCTGCTCCGCATCCGACCTCTCCCCAACGGGGAGAGGTGAACCCGCTCAGCCCAGCACCGGCAACTCGATCACGCTGTAGCCGTGGCGGATGACGCGCTCCAGCACGGGATCCTCGATTTCAAAATCGAACCGGCTGGCCGGCCGTATGCCGCCCTTGGCCGCAAACGTGCCGCCGAATATCGCGCAGCCGTCAGGCATCATTGCAGCGCCGCCGAAGCCACGCGCAATGAGATCGGCGACCGGAAGCATGCCGTCGAGCCTGCCTTCCTGATAAAGGATGCGCGCACCGCCGATCGTCGCAAATGAGCGCAGCACGATCCGATCCCAGTGATCGATGACATCGTCCAGTGCCCACACGACAGGCGCGATAGGCTTGTCGCACATCTGTTTTGAGACGGTGATGCCGTAGGTCTCGACCTTGCGGTCGGTATGATCGGAACCAACGGTAACATAGGTCCTGCCGCCGGAGGCGATCAACACGAATTCGACCTCGCCGCTGGAATCGCCGCCGCTGACCTCAATACTCGCAGCCGTGGTCAGCCGCCGCGCCGCGACCCGATAGTAGATCGGCGTCGACGCCGGACGCGCGATGCCGATGGCTTCGAGTTC
>JAFEFK010000543.1 GCA_018240625.1 Pseudomonadota bacterium | reverse complement strand
TACTGCTAAACTTTCCGTGAACAGAAATTTCCTCGTCGGCCCCGGTTAGCGGCCGCGGAAAGACAAATTTTGATGAACGACGATACGCGGCGTCGCGATGACCCCCGGTCGCGCGGCAGTCCGCAGGGATTGGCGTCCGCGATGACGGCGGACCCCGCTGTCGAGGCTAGCCGTTCGCTGTCGGACGGTACGGGTATCTATGCTGCGCTCGATCTCGGCACCAACAATTGCCGCCTGTTGATCGCCTGTCCGGCGGGCGACAGCTTTCGGGTGATCGACTCGTTCTCGCGGATCATCCGCCTCGGCGAGGGCGTCTCGTCAACCGGACGCATCAGCGAAGCGGCGATCGGGCGTGCGATTTCCGCGCTCAGCGTTTGCCGCGACAAGATGCGCGCGAAGAAGGCGGGACGGCTGCGGCTGATTGCGACGGAGGCATGCAGGGCTGCGTCGAACGCCGAGAACTTTCGCGGCCGTGTCGCGGCTGCGACCGGCATCGACCTCGAGGTCATCGATCGGGAGACCGAAGCGACGCTCGCGGTGATCGGCTGCTCGCCGCTGGTCGATCCGAAAGGGCGCGGCGCTGTTCTGTTCGATATCGGCGGTGGCTCGACCGAATTGGTCCGGATCGAGCACGACGGCAACGGCGGTGGCGCGCCCCGCATCAAGGCATGGATTTCGATTCCGTTCGGTGTCGTGACGCTGGCCGAGCGCTTTGGCGGGCATGACGTGACGCCGCGGTGTTATGAATCCATGGTCGAGGACGTTGCCTCCCATGTGATGGCGTTCGCGGCCGCGCATGGTGGCGATCTCTCTGGCATGCACCTTCTGGGTACCTCGGGCACGGTGACCACGCTGGCCGGAATTCATCTCGATCTTGCGCGCTACGACCGCCGGAAAATCGACGGCATCTGGATGGAGGACGCCGACGTCACCCAGACCATCGCGCGGCTGCGCGCCATGGATTATCAGGCACGCGTCGCCAACGGCTGTATCGGGGCCGAGCGCGCCGATCTGGTGCTGGCGGGGTGCGCCATTCTGGATGCCATCCGGCAGGCCTTTCCCTTGCCGCGGCTGCGGGTGGGGGATCGGGGCCTGCGCGAGGGGATGCTGGTCGAAATGATGCGCGAGGACGGCGTCCTTCGCATGAGCTGATGCGCAGGGCGCCCACTGTGCTAAGCACCGAGCCTGTTCTCTGAAAGCGATCCCATGGCGAAAGACACCACCGGCCGGCTGCGCGTGACCGTCAAGACCGGCGGCAAGCGCAAGCTGTCATCGAAACTTTGGCTCGAGCGGCAGCTCAACGACCCCTACGTCGCGCAGGCCAAACGCGACGGCTGGCGCTCGCGCGCCGCCTACAAGCTGATCGAGATGGACGACAAGTACCGGCTGCTCAAGCCGGGCATGGCGGTGGTCGATCTCGGCGCCGCGCCCGGCGGCTGGAGTCAGGTGGCGGCCAGGCGCGTCGGCGCGGTCGAAGGCAAGGGGACGAACAAGGGCAAGGTCGTCGCCATCGATTTGCTGGCGATGCCGGAGATATCGGGCGTGACCTTCGCCCAGCTCGATTTTCTCGATGCCGCCGCGCCCGACAGGCTGATCGCGATGATGGAGGGAAAAGCGGACGTCGTGCTCTCCGACATGGCCGCCAACACGACCGGCCATCGCAAGACCGATCAGCTCCGCATCATCGGCCTCGTCGAAAGCGCCGCGGCCTTCGCCGCCGACGTGCTGCGCCCCGGCGGCACGTTTGTCGCAAAAGTGTTCCAGAGCGGGGCGGACGCCGACCTGCTGGCGCAGCTCAAACGCGATTTTGCGACGGTGCGGCACGTCAAGCCGGCCTCGAGCCGGCAGGATTCCTCCGAGCGGTACGTGATGGCGACGGGATTTCGCGGGCGCTCGACAACACCGTAGCCTCCGCGTCACTCCGGAAGCCGCGTCAGCGGCTGTCCGGAATCCCATAATCCCTGCATGAACGGTACCGATAGATGGAGGTTATGGATTCCGGGTTCGCGCGAAGGGGCGCGCGCCCCGGAATGACGAAGACAAGATTCAACGCCCTCACACCCCATCCAGCACGATCACCGTCGGCGTTTTCGGCAGGGTACCGGCGGAGATCGTCAGCGTCCGTTCCGCGCGCCGGTCGATGGCGAACTGTCCTCGGAGCTGTCCCAGCAGTTGCGCGAGCGGCGTGCCGAAGCGGTGCATCGGCAACACTACCGACGAGCGCAGCCGCCGCACGATGTCGGCCATGCCCGAAAGCGACATGGTGTAGGTACCGTCGATCGGCACCATGACGATGTCGAGGCGGCCGATCGCAGCGATATGGCTGTCGGTCAGCGGATGATGCAGGTGGCCGAGGTGCCCGATGCAGAGGCCTGCGACCTCGAAGATGAAGATCGAATTGCCGTTCGGGATCATCTCGGCGTCGGCATCGCCGCGGTCGAACATGTAGCGTCGGATGTCGGTCGGCACGTTGCGGATGAATACATCGCCGACGGTGAGCGCGTGCCTGGCTGCCGTGCCGTCGTCGTTCCAGCCATGCAGCACATATTTGATGCGCGGATCCGGATTGAGCGTGTAGTGCGTGGCGTGGGCGCGGTTCATCGTCACCACATCGGGCACGCCGCCGGTGTCGTAGATCCCGTTATAGTCGGTTGCGATGCGAACGCCGCCGGGCGTCTCGATCACATACGTCGAATGACCGGCATAGGTAATGCGAACGTTTTCATCGGCGGCAGCGGTGCGCAGGTTCGAATACATGACGTGCGGCAGCGATTGGGCCAGCGCGAGGCACTGGCTGGCCTGCGGCGGATCGGCGGCACGGGCCGAAGCAAGCCCGGCGGCAATACCGGCCGCTGCCGCAAGGTATCGCAGCGTCCGCATCGCCGCGGTCAGCAGGTTACTTTTGCTCGCCACGGGGCGGCCTGTTCTTCACTCGAATTTGGCCGGTGCCGAGGCCGGTTTCGTCGCATCCAGCAGAAACATCACCAGTTGATCGAGTTCGGCAGTGCCGCTGCTCGACACTTCCATGGGCATGTTCGGGCCGTGACCGACCATCGCTTGCCCCGCATCCGCGTGGTTCGTCCCTTGCGGCGTTTTCTGGCTGAGCTGACCGGCAAGCACGTAGAAGGACTCGGAGCCGGGATGCGAATGCACCCGTGTTTTCGCGCCGGGCGGACCGCCGGCATGATTGATCCGCAGCAGATATTCCGGCGCTGCGAAGACGGGGACCGGACCAACCTCGGCGACTTCGGTGCCGCCGGGCGTCGCGCCGCCCTTCGGGCCGAGCGTGAACAGCCAGACCTTGCCCGAGATGGATGCAGCCAGTGACGTCGGACTGGCGGCCGCCGCGCGTTGCGCCTGGTCGAGTGCCGGGAAATTCTCTATCCGCCAAAAAAGCGGCCCCTGAGGCAATGCGTGGAGTTTTTTCTCCACTACCGGGCTGACGACGAATTTTCCCTGCTCGGCAGCCGCCGGCCCCGGCAGCAGTAACGCCATCGCAAGCAGCGGGGCTATGCCAGCGATGAAACGCCATGTGTCTGATTTTCGCGGGCTCATCGTGTCACTCCTCGATTGCTTTCACAGCATTTGAGTCACAAAC
>JAFEFK010000542.1 GCA_018240625.1 Pseudomonadota bacterium | reverse complement strand
TCCGCCGCCTGCTGCGGACGGCGCGCCAGCTGCACCAGCGAATCGTCCGGCACCGTCTGGATCGGGGTGAAATCGCGGTGCGCGATATACTCCGGCCGCGTCGGCGTGCGGATGTAGTTCGAGACCGCGTTCAGCGTCAGATAGACGATCTTGCGCGGATACGGTGTGATGTTGCCGGCCGAGCCGTGCACCAGGTTGCCGTGGAACATCAGCATGCCGCCGGCCTTGCCAGTCGGCGCGACAATGCCGCCTTCCTTCACAAGACGTGTGACTGTCTCTTCATCGAGCGTCCACAGCGGATACGATGTGGTCGCCAGATCGTGCGACGCCTTGAGGTCGCCGGCGGTCTGGCTCTTCGGCACCAGCATCAGCGGTCCGTTGATCGGCATCACCTCATCGAGAAAGATCGCGATGTTCATGGCGCGCGGCTCGGGCATGCCGTCGTCACGCTTCCAGGTGCCGTAATCCTGGTGCCACTGCCAGACATCGCCGGTGAACGCCGCCTTCGCGTTGATCTTGAACTGGTGCATGTAGACTTTTTCGCCGAACAACTGCTCGATCGGCTCGATCATGCGCGGATGCGCGCCGAGCAGCCCGAATGCCTCGTTGTAGAGATGCGCGGCGAATGCCGTGCGCGGCGCGCCGCTCTTCTCGCGCCAGACCTCGGGCCGGTTGGCGTCGTAGATTGACACGGCCTCGCGTGCGAGCAGGTCCACCTCTTCCTGTGTGAACAGTTCGGGCAGGAACAGCCAGCCCTCGCGGTTGAAATCGTCGATCTGCTGCTGGGTCAGTTTCATGGTCGTTGCTCCCTGTGGTTGTTTTAAATCTCTGTGACTAAGTTTCGTCATTGCGAGCGAAGCGAAGCAATCCAGTTTTATCTCTTTTAAGACGCAAGAACTGGATTGCTTCGTCGCTTTCGTTCCTCGAAGGCGAGGAACTGAGCTCCTCGCAATGACGAGTCTTCTACGCGGCCTTATCAGGCGTCGTCAGTCTTTCCTCGGTCGTTCGTCCCGCGGTCAGCGCGTGCGCTCGCGCGGCGGCTTCGGCGGCATCGGCATGGCCCGCCAAAATATGCGCGGCGATGCCGTCATGTTCGGCCCATGCGCTGGCGCGGTAATCGAGTTCGCGGAGCACGGTCGCCATCGAGCGTCGCATGTGCGGCCACTGCGGCGCGATCATTTCCTCGACAGCCGGATTGCCGGACAGCCGGTAAATGGCGCGATGAAAATCGACATCGAGCGCGATCAGTTGCGGCAGCTCCGTTGTGCCGTCGATGGCGCGGCCGGCCTGCAGCGCACGTTCGAGATTGGCGCGGCCCACCGCATCGGTCGCCGCGCGCCCGGCCGCGAGCCGCGCCGCGAGGCCGTCGATCGCGCCGCGCACCTCATAGAGCTGGCGGATGCGGATCGGATCGAGCCGCGTCACCTCAAAACCCTTGCGGCCGCTTTCGGCGACGAGACCCTGCCGATGCAGCAGATGCAGCGCGTGGCTGACCGGCTGGCGCGAGACGCCGAGCTTGTCGGCAAGCTCGTTCTGCCGGATGCGATGGCCCGGCGGCAGCGTGCGGTCGGCGATCCCGTCCAGGATGCGCGCATAAACCTGGTCGATCAGGTTCGGGGCCGGCTCAAGGGGATTCATCTCGGGATCCAAAATGGAATACGGAATTCCGAACTCGAAAATACTTCCGTCAGATGGCTGGGTCAAGCGGCTTCTAGGCACCTAAAGTAGATGGCAAACCCCACCAATCCGGACATTTTTGTCCGATAAAACCTTGACAATCGGACAAATTTGTCCGAACATTAACGGCGAAACGAGTCCGAACGAGCGCGGCAATGGACAAGAGGGATCGCTTCGTTGCTGAACTGAGGGACGAGGCCAAGGCGCTCGGCCTCCGCTTTCGAGTCGATTACCGAAAGGGCAAGGGCGGCCACGCGATGGTGTATGTCGGTGACAAACTCACCACATTGCCGAGCCGCGAAATTGATCCCAAGACAGCGCGGAAGATCAGAAAGCAACTTGGGTTAGCCGGCTAAAATGGCAACTGTGCCAACGTCTCAGGAGAGCCGATCATGCAAACTTTCACCTATGCCGCCGAATTCGAGCGCGGCGATAAGCACGGCATCGTGGTGAGCTTCCCGGATGTTCCGGAAGCGATTACGCAAGGTGACGACCTGGCCGATGCACGCGCGCAGGCCGAGGAAGCGTTGGGCTTCGCGTTGCTGACATATCCGGAGCGTGGACTGCCGTTACCGAAGCCGCGCACCAAAGGCAAAAAGTTCACGATGGTCTCGGTGGCGCCCGACGTCGCAGCAAAGCTCGCGGTGCTGGAAGCTTTCGCCGCCGCCGGGATCGGCAAAAGCGAATTCGCGCGCCGCATGAAAAAGGACGAACGGGAAATCCGACGTATTCTCGACCCAAAACATTCGACAAAATTGCCTGCGATGGTTGAAGCGCTGCGCGTGCTCGGTAAGCGACTTGTCGTCGGTATCGAGCAAGCGGCGTAGCGCGCAGGCGGCACCCCTCGTTTATGCGCCAAGGATCTCGACATCGAAATCGCCGAGCCGCCCCGGTTCGGCGATGGCCTCGATCGCGGCGATGCGATCGTTTGTCAGCGTCAGTTTCAACACGATGCGGATTTGACTCCCGATAAAGACCGCAACCGCCATCGCGCCGTCGACCAGCGCTGGTCTCGCGGCCTGCGCGCGACCTCTGAATACTTCGGCCACCGCCGCAGCACCACGAATTTCCGCCAGCGATCCCATGCGCACCGCGACCGGATCAGCGCGGACCACGATATCGGGATCCAGCACTTCGAGCAGCGCGGCGAAATCTCCGCTGCGTGCGGCGTTGAGAAAAGCGTCGACCACCCTGCGGTCGCGCGCGATGTCGGCCTCCGCTGCCGGCGCTGTGCCCTGTACGCGCCGCCGCGCGCGGCTCGCCAACTGGCGGGTCGCGACCACCGATCGTCCGACGACCGGGGCAATGTCCTCGAATGGCATCGCGAACATGTCGTGCAGCACGAAAGCAAGCCGTTCCGCCGGCGCCAGCGTGTCCAGCACCACCAGCAACGCCGCGCCGACCGAGTCCGCCATCGCGGCTTCATGGTCTGAATTGTCCTGGCTCACGACGGGCTCGGGAACATGCGGTCCCAGCGGCTCCTCGCGGCGTGTTTTGCGCGCGCGCAGCGCGTCCAGACAAATCCGTGCGACCACGGTGGTCAGCCATCCGCCGAGATTGCCGACCTCGGCCGTGTCGGCCCGGCTCAACCGCAGCCAGGCTTCCTGCACCGCATCCTCCGCCTCGCTGCCGGAGCCGAGCATGCGGTAGGCGACCGCCCGCAGGTGGTTGCGGTTGGCCTCGAATTGTTCCGCCAGCAGATTTTTCTCGTCCATCGGTCACATTCCCCGATCGTGCTTCGTCATAGCACTGACGAACGGCCCTGGGCCGATGTGACACGCATCTCCAGGACATCGTCGCGGCCGGTTCCCGCCGATCGGGATACCGGCTGATCCAAAAATTTGAATGGAGAGTGAAAAATGCAAGCACGAATGAAACATCCGGTGTTGATGGTCCCCGATGCGATGAACGCGCTGCAGGCGCTGGCAGCCGCCACGCATGGCGGCGGGCTAACGCCGAAAACGCTTGAGCTGATTCATCTGCGCGCGAGCCAGATCAATGGATGCGCGGCCTGTGTCGATGGCCACGCCCGCATCGCCAAAAAGGCTGGCGAAACCGACGAGCGGCTGTTCGCCGTCTCCGCCTGGCGCGAGACGCCTTATTTCAACGAGCCCGAGCGGGCCGCGCTGGCGCTGACGGAAGCCTTGACGCGGATCAGCGACCGCCCCGATCCAGTGTCCGACGATGTCTGGGACGAGGCCGCGCGCAATTACGACGAAGACGAACTCGCGCGGCTGGTGCTGGCGATCGCCAGCATCAATGTCTGGAATCGCCTCAACGTCGCGACGCGGCAGCCCGCAGGCGTCTGGAAGCCGTAAGTTGCGGCGACTAAAGCAATCGCATCTTGATGGAAACGCATCGTTGAGCGCTGCGAACTCCCTCTCCCGCTTGCGGGCCGCGCCGCGAGCAGCGCTGAGAGGGTTGGGGAGGGGGCAAAAAAATGCCCCCACCCGACCGACTTCGTCGGTCGACCTCCCCCGCAAGCGGGAGAGGTTTGAGGAACGCTGCCGCTGCAATGTAAACTGCGCGCTTGCTCGTCAGCCCCCGATCCGCTTCCAGTAGATCAACGTGCCGGTAAGTCCGCCGTGCGGCTTCAGTGCGTAGTCGGGAATTTCGCCCGATAGCGTAAAGCCGAGCTTTTCATAGAGGCCGGCGGCGCCGCCGTCGGTCGCGGTGTCCAGCACCAGAAGCGTGCGATTGCGCTTCACCGCAAGATCTTCCGCCGCACGCATCAGCGCGGTTGCGATGCCGCGGCCGCGATGACTGATGCGCGTCATCATTTTTGCGATCTCGCCACGATGCGGCTGGTTCGGCGGGCAGTCGAGCAGCAGCGTCACGGTGCCCGCGAGCATGTCGTCCTCGAAAGCCCCGAGCACGATCCGTTCGTTGCGTTGCGCCGCCGCGAGCGCGCCATCCCAAAATGCATCCGCCTGCTCGCGCGCGAGCGGATGCATGAAACTGACGGAACCGCCGTTCGCGACGGTTTCGATGAGAAGATCGCTGAGCATGCTGCGCGTCCCCGGGCACGCCTGCAGCGCCTCGATACGAATGTCAGGCATTGCAATCCGCTCGTAGCGGCGACGATGGCGTCCCGTACGTTTATCGTTTGGCCTTGAGGGCTCGGGCTTGCTTGATTTCGGCAATTCGTTCGGCATCCTCGATCTGGAGATGACGGCCTCGTTCGAGGATCTCCAGGGTGTATTCGTCATAGGTCAGCCCCAATCGTTCAGCCCTTCGAATCCGGAACATGACGATGCCGGGCGATGCACCGTGCCAGGCCGCGCGATGCGCTGCCTTCCAGTAGAAATAATTTCCGATCGGTCCGCTGCCCCATTCCGGGATGTGTTCATCGAGCGGCGGCCCGCCGTTGTGGCCGGCGGAGATGTCGCCGGTCGCCACTTTCGGCGTGCCGTTCTCGCCCATGCGGGTCAGCTCCGCGCCAGCGCAACGAGATAAGTGCAGGGCGCTGCGCTCTCGTTGGCGAATGTGGTATCGGCTGGCGGACCGAAGCCGAGACAGTCGCCGGTGGCGAGTTCGTGCCGCTCGCCGCCCTCGGTGATGACCAGCGCACCTTCCAGTACCAGCAGCGTCTGACGGATCATCGCGTAGGATGACGCGGGCAGGGTAACGCGTTGTCCGGGCGGCATCTCGACCCGCACGAGTTCGACGGGATGAGCCGGCCGGCTGAACACCTGCGTGCGCATGTAACCTGTTTCCGGATCGTGCCAGACCGGCTGATCGGCCGCGCGGGAAACTCGCTCGCCGCTGCCTTCCGCGCGTGCCAGCAGGCCCGCGAGCGTGAGATCGAACGCCGCCGCGAGCCGCACTAGGATCACCGCGGTCGGGCTGACATCGCTGCGCTCAATCTTGCTGATGGTCGCCTTGGCGACGCCCGAGCGCTCTGCAAGTTCGGCCAGCGACCAGCCGCGCGCGTCCCGCTCGATCCGAATCCGGCGCGCGAGACGAATTCCTGTATCGTCTATTAAAGTATCCATTTGTTTCCTATAAGAGACAAATGGACGGCACGCAATACGTTTTCCCTGCTCTTAATGCGCGCCCTTACCGAGTTCGGTCAGCAGCCGGGTCATCAGGTAGAGGCGCGGCACGATCGAACGCGTATCGATGTACTCGTCGCGCGCGTGATAGCCGAAACCGGCGAGGCCAAAACTTTCGACCACCGCGGCTTTCCCTCCGCGGTTGGCAAAGCCGGCATCGGTGCCGCCGCCGGTCATCTCTGCAATGATGAGGGGCCGATCGAGTTCGGCATAGATGGCCTTGGCCTGATCCGCGAGCTTGCGCCCGGCGGGCGTTGCGACAAACGCAGGGCGTCCGGCGACGATCTTCACCGTGGTTTCGGTATCGGGGATGAGTTTGTTTTTCACCTTCTCGTCGAGGGCGGCCTGCAGCTTCTGCACGCCGTCCGCGACGGTGAGGCGGATGTCGGCGCCAGCCGTGGCCTTCTCCGGAATCTGGTTGCCGACGTTGCCGGCCTTTGCGGTCGTCCAGTTGAGCTGCGTGCCCGGAATCGATTTTGCGATGTCGGCGGTTTGTATCAACTGATGCGCAAGTTCGATCAGGGCGTTGCGGCCAAGCTGAGGGGCCGCGCCGGCGTGGGCGGAGCGGCCCTTTACCTCCATGGTGGCGGATGCGATGCCGCTGGCGCCGAGCAGCACCGCCTCGTGCGGAGAGGCCGGCGGTGCGGCGGTCGGCTCGCAGGACAGCACCACATCCTGCTGGTCCGCCATCTCGGCAATGAATTCGCCGGACCCAATCGAACCGACTTCCTCGTCCGGGTTGAACGACACGGTGAGTTTTGCGTAATCGCGCCATCCTGCGTCGTGGAGAATTTTCAACGCGTGCAGGATCACCGCGAGACCGCCCTTGTCGTCGGCAATGCCCGGTCCGTAGATGCGGTTGCCGTCGACATGATACGGCTGCGTTGTGAGAATTCCTTTTTGATAGACCGTGTCCATGTGACCGATCAGCATGATCTTCTTGCTGCCGGTCCCC
>JAFEFK010000541.1 GCA_018240625.1 Pseudomonadota bacterium | reverse complement strand
TACCAGAATAATCCACAACTTAATGCCCAGCGCGCCTCAGTGCGTTCCACCGATGAGAACGTGCCGCAAGCATTGTCTGGCTACCGGCCCAAGATCTCAGTCACCGCCAGCGGCGGCTATCAATATACCGATGCCACGCAGGGCGTAGCGGGGGCAGCCGTGTCTATTCATGGCGCGCAGGCTCCGGCGGCCGTCGGCGCCACAGCTACGCAGACGCTCTTCAACGGCTTTCAGACAGCCAACAAGACGCGCGCGGCAGAAGGACAGGTTTCGGCGGCGCGGGAAGGCCTGCGGGTTCTGGAACAGACCGTGCTGCTCGCCGCCGCGACGATCTATATGGATTATTTGCGCGATGCCGCCATTGTCGAGGTTCAGCGCAGCAACGTGCGTGTCCTTGAGCAGACGCTCAAGCAAACGCGAGACCGCTTTACTGTCGGCGAAGTCACCCGCACCGACGTAGCGCAGTCCGAAGCGCAACTCGCGGCCGGCCGCACGCAGCTTTTGACGGCCGAATCCACCCTCACCACCACGCGGTCTAATTTTCGGCGCATCATCGGCAACGAGCCTGGGCAATTGGCGCCAGGCTCGCCCGTCGATCGCTTCCTGCCGGCAACGCTCGCCGGCTCGGTGGATCTCGGCCTCACTCAAAATCCCAACGTGACGTCCGCGATGTTCGGAATCGACGTCAGCCATCTTCAGGTCAAGATTGCCGAGGGGGCGCTGTTTCCGACGGTGACGCTGCAGGCCAACGTGCAACAGGGATACGAGCAGTCGATCACAGTGCAGAAGCAGTTCTTTGCGTCCGCGATCGCGCAGGTTTCGGTGCCGATCTATCAAGGCGGTGCGGAGTATTCGCTGATCCGCCAGTCGAAAGAAACTTTGGCCCAACAGCGTCTCAGCCTTGAGCAGGTACGCGATCAGACGCGCGCCAGCGTCGTACAGGTTTGGGGCCAGTTGGTTGCAGGCAAGGCGCAGGTGGCCTCGGCCCAGGCGCAGGTCACGGCGTCCGAAATTGCGCTCAACGGCGTACGCGAGGAAGCCAAGGCAGGACAGCGAACCACGCTCGATGTGTTGAACGCGCAGCAGGCACTGGTCAACGCCCGCGTCGCGCTGGTGACGGCTCAGCACGATCGCGTGGTCGCGTCCTACGCGGTGTTGAATGCGGTCGGCCGGCTGTCACCGCAGGTGTTGAAGCTCAACACGACGGTCTACGATCCGAGCGTCCATTACCACCAGGTTCGTGACAGTTGGGTCGGCGTACGCACGCCGGATGGACGCTGACCGAACGCGAAGATCATAAAGGGCTGTGTCCACAGCCCTTTGCTTGCAATCAATTGTTACCGTGACATACCCTTGACCGGGGGCGCGAAGCGATTCGCTTGGTATCGGGCGTTTGGTGGCGTTGCGACAGGAGTCCGGGCGAAGAATCGATGGGCGTCGCTTCTCGCAGCGCCTGATCTGGGGACAAGTCGGGCTAGCGCGATCAAAATCCGCACCTGCGTATCCAGAACCGGAAAATTTTCTGTTGCTTGATGCTAAGACGCTGATGAAGGCGTTGAAGATGTGGAGTTGGACATGACGCAACCTGCAAAGGTCCAAGAACCCTCGATGGAGGAGATTCTGGCGTCGATCCGGCGCATCATCGCCGACGACGATGCGAAGCCAGCGGCGGCCGGCAAGGCGGCGGTTCCAGATGCAGCAAAACCTCAGGCGCCCAGTGCTCCCCCGCCCAGTGCTCCCCCGCCCAAGGCCGCTGCGCCCACAAAGCCTGCCGCAATGACCGGGATTCCTCCGTCGGCCATCGCGTCAAAGCCGGCCGCAAAGCCAGCGGCTCCCGCGCCCGCCGCGAGCAATAATCAGGATGACATTGATGCGATGCTCGCAAGCCTTGACGCTGCGACCACCGAGGAGGAAGTTCGCCCCGCTCCAGTCGAAGAGGTGTTTGAACTGACGGACGAGATGGCACTCCCGAATCCGGCGCCGGCGGCTTTCCAGAAAGTCGATCCGCAGGACGATCTGGAATTTGCGGAAATGACGCCGCCACCTCCGGCTCCGGTCGCGCGATCGCGCCCGGCTGCAAGCGATCAGCCGGCCTTTCCGAGCGCGCAGCCAACTGCGCAAATTCTGTCGCATTCGACGGTGTCGGCGGTCGAATCCGCCTTCAATACGCTCGCCAACACGGTTTTGAGCAACAACGCCCGCACCCTTGAGGATCTCGTCAAGGAAATGCTGCGTCCGATGTTGAAATCCTGGCTCGACGATAATTTGCCGGGCGTGGTCGAGCGCATCGTGAAGGCCGAAATCGAGCGGGTGTCGCGCGGGCGACCGTGATCCGTTCGGTGCGCGCGCCGTGGCCGCTAGGCCGCGCGAATGGGCGAATCAGCCCTGTTCCGCATCTTCAGCCCTGTTCAGCGTCTAAAGGCTGGTAATTGCGGCCTCCGCCCGGTTTATTCACCCGTCTGTTGACTTGGCGT
>JAFEFK010000540.1 GCA_018240625.1 Pseudomonadota bacterium | reverse complement strand
TCGCCATACCCGGAATTCTGCTGTTTCCGCTGAAGGTGGCAGGGCTTTGGTTGCTGGCGCATCATTACTGGATCGGCGCGACCCTGACGGTCGTGTTCGCGAAGCTGCTTGGAGTCGGCGTTGCCGCCTTCATCTTCGACGTGACGCGCCCGAAGTTGTTGCAGATGGCGTGGTTCAAAAAGCTCTATGAATTTGTGCTGACGCTGCGCGCCAAGGCGAACGAATTGGTGGCGCCCATGATGTCACGGATCAAGGCCGCCCTGCACGGCGACGGCAGCGGATGGTCTGCCAGAATGCTCCGGCTGATCCAGCGTTTCCGGAAAAGCGTGCGCGCGGCGCGGTCCAGAGCATGACGGGATAAGACTCACCCACCGGCGTCGTCCCCGCCGAACGAATTCGTTCGGCTGGAGGCGCGAGCGCAAGCGAGCCTCGAAGGATGGGCCGTCGCCGTTCGAGACGCCGCTTCGCGGCTCCTCAGGGTGACGGCAAATTCAACCTCAATACATTCTGCTCGAGCTAAACGCGTCCCGCGCGCTGTCAGTGCCCCATCAGATGCAGCGCGTGCGGCGCGAAGATGCCGATCGCGGTAAAGCCGACCCCGGCCAGCGCCAATAGCCCCGAGATCCACGCCAGCACGATCATGCCGGTGATGATGGTAGCGGACGCCAGCACGATCCCAATCTGGAACGCCGCCGACGCCAGTTCGAAGTGATGATATTTCGCCATCGCAAGATCACGCTCTTCTTCCGCATGCTTGGCGCGTTCGGCGAGTTGATCCTGACCTTCGCCGGTCTTTGGCTCCGAGCGATACCGCTCTGCGGTCTTCTGCCAGTCGTCGATCTGCTTTTGCAGCGCCGCCTTGGTCGCCTCGTCCGTCGCCAGCCGGAGGTTAAGTTTGGCCTGATCGGCCTGGGTCTGCACGGTCGTACGGCGGATGCTCTTGGCCTGGAAGAAAGCCCAGAGGTTGGAGGATTCCACATTCTTGCTGATCGATTCGGTCTGCGCACCCTTACCCAGCGTTTCGGAGAGTGCAAGGCAGAGCGCGATAACCGCGATCAGCAAAGCGATCTTCCTGTTTTCGCCCGAGGCATGCTCCACGTGTTCGGCATGCTCCATGCTTTCATGTGCACTCATGTCTCAAGCCTCCGCTATATGGTCATTGTGCCGAATCCGGTCCGGCACCCATCGACAAAGTATCCTCAATTTGTCGTCTTGAAGAATGGCCGGGTCAAGCCCGAGCGTCCGCGCATCCACCGATCAGGCGCGGGGGTGCGCTGTCTTATAGACCTCGAACAGCCGCTCGCTGTCGATGCCGGTATAGATCTGGGTGGTCGACAGCGAAGCGTGGCCGAGCAATTCCTGGATCGCGCGCAAATCGCCGCCGCGACTCAGAAGGTGCGTCGCGAACGAATGACGCAGCGCGTGCGGCGTTGCGCTATCGGGCAGACCAAGCGCGCCGCGCAGCCGTTCCATGGTGAGTTGAATAATCCGCGGACTGAGTGGCCCGCCGCGTGCACCGACGAAAATCGGCGCGTCCGCTGCCAACGGATGCGGACACATGGCGACATAATCCTGAACCAGCGCCAGCACGTTCTGGAGGACCGGCACCATCCGTGTCTTGTTGCCCTTGCCGGTCACGACAAGCACGTCGCCCGCGCCGGGCAACGGCACGTCGCGGCGCTTCAGCCCAAGCGCCTCGGAGATGCGCAGGCCGGAGCCGTATAACAAAGCCATGACGGCGGCGTCGCGGGCCCAGATCCAGGGATCGCGATCCTCGCCGGCACGCTCGGTTGCATCGGCAAAACGCTTTGCTGCGCCCATATGGATCGGTTTCGGCAAACTCTTGCCGACCTTCGGCGCACGGATCGCGCTGAGTGCACCGACCTTGCCAAGTCCCTCCCGCTCCAGAAACCGCGCGAACGAGCGCAGGCCGGCCAGCGCGCGCATCAGCGATCGCCCGCCGATGTCGTCAGCGCGGCGAGCCGCCATGAAGGCCCTGACGTCGGTTGCTTCAAGCGCGGCGAGGCGCTTCAACGTCACCTGCCCGCCCCAGTGCTGGCTGAGGAACATCAGACATTGCCGGACGTCGCGCGCATAGGCTTCGAGCGTCTTCGGTGACAATCTTCGCTCGGCCCGCAGATGCGCCAGCCATCGCACCATCTGCTGCCCTACATCCAGGGCGGCGCAGACAAGATCGGGAAGCGGCTCTGGCGCAAGCTTGACCATGATTCCGTTCGGGCGCGATGATTCCGGCGATTATATCGCACCGCTTTCGTTTATCGTTCGCTAACTTTCCAGTTGGCGGCTGGCCTCCAACAACTCCCGGCCCTAAATTAGCCAGCTCCAACAATCGAGCCCGATTCTCCGGATGGATCATTTTTCGCGCAACGCTACGGCTTCGGTCGCATCTTCGGCGCCGCGCGTCGTAGATGTGCTGGTTCCCGTTGCAATCAACCAGGCCTATTCCTATCGGGTACCGCGCGGCATGGAGGTTGCGCCCGGCGACGTGGTCACGGTACCGCTCGGTTCGCGCGAAGTGATCGCCGTGGTGTGGGCCGAGAACCCTGCGCCCGATCCGCGCCTGCACAATCGCCTCAAGGACATCGGCGAAAAGCTCGATGTCCCGCCGCTCCGCGACGAACTACGCACGTTGGTCGACTGGGTCGCCAATTACACGTTGTCGGCGCGCGGCATGGTGATGCGCATGAGCTTACGGATGGGCGAGCACCTTGGACCGGAGCGAGCGCGACCCGGCGTGCGGCTCATCGGCGCGCCGCCCCAACGCATGACCCCGGCGCGGCGGCGGCTGATCGATGTTCTGTCAGATGGCCTGCTGCATGGAAAATCCGATGCGGCGAAAGAGGCAGGCGTCAGCACCAGCGTTGTCGACGGTCTCGTCGACGAGGGCACGTTGGCCACCGAACCGATGCCGCGCGCGCCGCCACCGCCGCCGCCTGATCCCGATTTCAACATCCCTGATTTTTCCCGCTCGCAGCGAACCGCTGTCGACGCCATGCGCGCGCTCGCATCGAACGGCACGTTTCACGTCGCGTTGCTCGACGGTGTCACCGGCTCGGGCAAGACCGAAGTCTATTTCGAAGCGGTTGCCGAAATTATCCGGCGCGGCAAGCAGGCGCTGATCCTGATGCCGGAGATTGCGCTGACCGGACAATTCCGCGATCGCTTCGTGACCCGCTTCGGCGAGCGGCCGCTGGAATGGCATTCCGAGCTGACGCCGCGCACGCGCGCGCGCAACTGGGCCGCGATTAGCGCAGGCGAAGCGCAGGTCGTGGTCGGCGCCCGCTCGGCGCTGTTTCTGCCCTACGCCGATCTCGGATTGATCATCGTCGATGAGGAGCACGATCAGGCCTACAAGCAGGATGAGGGCGCACATTATCACGCGCGCGACATGGCCGTGGTGCGCGCGCATATCGCGAAAATCCCCATCGTGCTGGCGTCAGCGACTCCATCGGTCGAAAGCGAAGTCAATACACGTAAGGGGCGTTATCAGCGCATCGCGTTGACGTCCCGGTTCGGCGGCCAGCACATGCCGCAGATCGAGGCGATCGATCTGCGCCGCGAAGGACCGCAGCGTGGACGTTTCATCTCGCCCCGTCTTGCCGGGGAAATCCGCACTGCGATCGAACGCAAGGAACAGGCGCTGCTGTTCCTCAACCGCCGCGGTTACGCCCCGCTGACGTTGTGCAGAGCCTGCGGCCATCGCTTCGCCTGCACCATCTGCGATGCATGGCTGGTGGATCATCGTTTCCGTCAGCGCCTCGTTTGCCATCACTGCGGCTTCTCGATGCCGCGGCCGCATCAATGCCCGCACTGCGCGGCCGAGGAATCGTTGGTCGCGGTCGGGCCCGGCGTCGAACGTCTGCAGGAAGAAGCCGCCGCGTTGTTTCCCGATGCCCGCACCATGGTGCTGTCGAGCGATCTGGTGACCTCGATCGAAACCATGCGCTCGGAGTTGAACGATATCGCGGAGGGCCGCGTCGACATCATCATCGGCACGCAACTGGTAGCCAAGGGCCACCACTTCCCGCG
>JAFEFK010000053.1 GCA_018240625.1 Pseudomonadota bacterium | reverse complement strand
TGCCGGCGGCCGGGTGGCCGGAATTCGGCTCGTGGATGGGCGCGAATATTCGGCGGCGGCGGTCGTCATTACCACGGGCACCTTTCTACGCGGGCTGATCCATCTCGGCGAGAGAAACTGGCCCGCCGGACGAATCGATGAGTCTCCAGCGCTGAGACTGTCTGCTGCCTTCGAGCGCATCGGCTTTACGCTCGGCCGGCTCAAGACCGGCACGCCGCCACGGCTCGACGGAACTACCATCGACTGGTCCGCCGTGGAGATGCAGCCCGGCGACGACCCCCCTGAACCGTTTTCAGTGATGACGGAGCGGATCACCACGCCGCAGATCCAGTGCGGCATCACCCGCACCACGCCGGCGACCCATGACGTGATCCGGGCCAACGTGCATCGCTCGCCGATGTATTCCGGCCAGATCAAAAGCTCGGGTCCGCGCTATTGTCCCTCGATCGAAGACAAGATCGTCCGCTTCGGCGATCGCGACGGCCATCAGATCTTTCTGGAGCCCGAGGGCCTCGACGACACCACAGTCTATCCCAACGGCATTTCAACCTCGCTTCCCGAAGAGGTGCAGCTCGCGATCCTGGCGACGATCCCCGGCTTGGAAAAGGTGCGGATGGTCCGGCCGGGCTATGCCATCGAATATGACCACGTCGATCCCCGCGAACTCGATCCCACCTTGCAGGCGAAACGGCTGCCGGGCCTGTTTTTGGCAGGCCAGATCAACGGCACGACGGGTTACGAAGAGGCTGCGGCACAGGGACTTGTCGCGGGCTTGAACGCGGCACTGGCCGCCGGCGGCGGCGAACCGATCATATTCGATCGCGCGGACGGCTATCTCGGCGTGATGATCGATGATCTCGTGACGCGTGGAATCACCGAGCCGTATCGGATGTTCACCTCGCGCGCCGAGTATCGGCTAACGCTGCGCGCCGACAACGCCGATCAGCGGCTTACCGATAAGGGTATCGCGCTGGGATGCGTCGGGGCAGGGCGCGCCGATCATCACCGCCGCAAGATGGCGGCGCTGAATGCTGCGAAGACATTGGCGAAGTCGCTCGCAATAACTCCGAATGAAGCGGCCAAGCATGGGCTCACGTTGAACAAGGACGGCCACCGGCGCTCGGCTTTCGAGTTGCTGGCCTATCCGGAGATCGAATGGGGCCAGATCGTAACGATTTGGCCGGAGCTGTCGGCCATTGCCCCAGCGATTGCGGTGCATCTTGAAATCGATGCCAAATACGACGTCTATCTGAAGCGGCAGACCGCCGACGTCGAAGCGTTTCGCCGCGACGAAGGACTGATCCTGACCGATATCGACTATCAAGCGGTACCGGGGCTCTCGAACGAGGCGCGGGGCAAACTAGAGAAGGCGCAGCCGCGTACAGTCGGGCAGGCGGGCCGTCTCGACGGCATTACGCCTGCGGCGTTGGGAATTCTGGCGGCCTACCTTCGCCGCAAGGCGCGAAAAGCGAAGACAGCGGCGACGGCTTGAGTTGTTTCACGTGAAACAATGCGTGCAACCCCCTATCCTGAGGCGCCCATATCTGCGCCGCTTCGAAGGATGGATTGAAGACTGTTTTACATGGAATGTGAAAGCTCACCTCCAGCGATAGCCTGCTCCCTTCTCCCTGGCGGGGCAGGGCTATCGCATATGGCCGTATGGTGGTTTTACCTCCCCCAGAAAGGGGGAGGTCGCTCGACTGAGCGAAGCGAAAGAGAGCGGGTGGGGGTTGATTGTCCTCATCGTTTGACCCCCTCCCCAACCCTCCCCCGTGCAGGGGAAGGGAGCATGCCGTACCCGCTGCAGTCATATGCGATAGCCCCGCCTTGCGGGGGAGGATTGGGAAAGGGGGTCCATTGAGCACTCCAACACCCAAATCCTCATCCCCGCCCCTTAAGAGCGAACTTCGTGCGTCTCGACCCGGCAAGGGGGACGGGCGCAAATTCTCGCCAGTTCTCGCCTCCGATAAAGCCGCCGGCCTGGCGCTCACGCCCGTTTCACGTGAAACGGAGAGGCGGCTGGATGCCTATGTCGATCTCCTGCTGCAATGGCAGGCCAAGACCAATCTCGTTTCGCCCTCGACGCTTCCGACGCTATGGACTCGCCACATCTCGGATTCGTTGCAGCTTTTAACGCTCGCGCCGGAGGCAAAAATCTGGGCTGATTTTGGCAGCGGCGGCGGGTTTCCCGGCGTGGTGCTGGCATGTGCGCTGGCGGAAACCGCAGGC
>JAFEFK010000539.1 GCA_018240625.1 Pseudomonadota bacterium | reverse complement strand
CGCGGACCAGTTGGGCGCGAACATGTACTCGAGACCCGCGCCGACGGTGTAACCATCGTCACGATTTCCAGTGACAGCAAAAGCCTGCGGTACGCCTGCGTTGGTGATGCCGAGACTGTTATCCCGGAAGGCATAACCACCCTTGGCGTACAGCAGTGCCGGACCCCAGGTGTAGCCGAGCCGGCCCGTCACCGAGCCGAGGCCACGGTTGTTATCCGTTACCAGGTCGCCGCCAGGAAACAGCACACCGGTATTTCCGCTGTTCAGCCAGCTATATTGGGCTTCGATACCGAGTACCCAGTTGTTTGCGAACTGATAGTCAGCGCCGCCCTGCACACCGCCGAGAAATCGGCCATTGCTGCCGCCGAGACTGTTGTCCCCGCCGAACGCGCCGCCGAGGTGACCGCCGATGTAGAAGCCGGTCCAGTTGTAGACCGCTTGCGGCGGCGTATAGGGCGGTGCCTTGGTGTAGGTCCGCGCCGGAAGATCAGCCGCAAGCGCCGGTGCGGCAAAGAGCGCAACCGCTGCGGCGGCGAGCAAGAATTTCTTCATGATGGTTCCCCTTTTCAGTGGCTACGACCATCGACAAACAACGTGGCGCGAATTTGGTTGCTTGAGGGCAGCAAGATTGCAGAGATCGCGCGCAACTGTGACACGTTCGCAACATCCCGCACCCCGCCCTTGTTGTTGGCCTGTTACGCCGTCTTATTGGTCGTGCCGAAGACAGCAAGGTTCCGGGGCTCGCCTAAAAGTGATCGGTTGTGTAAACCCGTGCAATTCGCAGGGACCCGAGAGGACAGAATGGCTGCAAATCGTTTGATGAGTGACTTTCCGCCGGCACCGGACAAACTGGTCACGCTCGCGAACTGGCGAAAGTCGCCGTACAGCGCATGGGGCTTCCGCAACGTACGCCAACTGCTACCGACCGCCGAGATCCTCGCCTCCGGCCATTTTCAATCGCTCGAAACCGATCTGCGCGATATCGGTCAGACGTCTTTCAAGGGCCGTGACGGCCGCGAAGCCACCCTCGCGTCCGCCCTCGGCAGCAGCAACACCGACGCATGTGTTGTCCTGCGGCGCGGCCGCATCGCAGCCGAGTGGTACGGCAACGGCATGAGCGCGACCACGCCGCACATCGTCTTTTCGGTGAGCAAATCGATCTGCGGTGCACTCGGCGGAATACTGGCAGACCGCGGGCTGCTCGATCCCGATGCGCCCGTCACGTCTTACATTCCCGAACTGGCGCCGTCCGTTTACGCAACATGCAGCGTCCGCCACCTGCTCGACATGACCGTCGGCATTTCATTCGTCGAAGACTACGACGATCCCGATGGCGACGTGATCCGCTATCGTTATGCCGTGGGCTGGGATCCCCTTCCCGCCGGCCGCGAGAGTCCCGACCTGCGCGGCTTCCTCGCGACGATGAAGCCGGACGGGAAAAAGCACGGAGACGTGTTTCACTATGTCTCCACCAACACCGACGTGCTTGGCTGGGTCTACGAGCGCGCCTGCGGACAGCCGCTGGCCGAGATCCTCAGCCAATTCCTCTGGCAGCCGCTCGGCGCGGAGAAAGATGCCTATATCGCCGTCGACAAGCACGGTGCGATGCGGGCCGCCGGCGGCATCTGCGTGACTCCGCATGACCTCGCCCGATTCGGCGAAATGATCCGGCGGCGAGGTGTCGCCAACGGCCGCCAGGTTATTCCCGGAGCGTGGATCGACGACATCAACAGCAGCGGCGACCCCGAAGCGTGGGCGCGCTCGGAATTCGCCGAGCTGTTTCCGAAAGCCAGCTATCGCAGCAAATGGTACCGGATCGACCGCGAGAAGAACGTGCTGCTCGCGATCGGCATTCACGGCCAATATGTCTACATCCACCCCGAGGCGGAGCTCGTCATCATCCGGATGGCATCGGAGCACACGCCGCTCGATCCCGACAGCGCGCTCGGCTGGCGTCGCGGTTTCGACGCGATCGCGCAGCGCTTTCTGTAGCGCACCGCCTGGCGAGCGTGGACATGCGCAACCGCGCGCCAAGCCTCAGCGCGTCAGTTTCTCGAGGTCCGGGAATGGACCGTAGGCCGCCCCGGCGCAGGCGTCGCCAGCATCGGTCGCAACGCGATCGAGCCGCGCGTCGACAAAGACCACCGCACGTTCGACGACGCCGCGATAGCTGCCGTCAAGCTCGCGTGCGTTGTAACGCAGGCAGGTGACGTACCGCAGACGGCCGCCGACGGTGCGCTGCACCGGTTCGGCGATCACCGCGTCGCGGACGCCCACTGGATTGTTTAGATACGTCTTGAAAAATGCCAGGAGTTGAGCGCGATAGTCGGTGGGAAACGGCTGGTTGGCGACACCGCGATCGTCGGTATAGACGACGTCGCCCTGCCCGCCGCTCGCGCATGCCGCAAGCAAGGCTGGCAGCAGCACAATCGCCGCAATTTTCGAAAGTGCCCCCAACGCCCGCTCATCTTTTAGGGTTCGTGCCGTCGCCCCGGAGATTTAGACCGTTTGGGATAGGAATGAAATTCGCAATTCAGTTATCTGCGGGAAGAAACGGGCCTGCAGCCACCGGGGGCG
>JAFEFK010000538.1 GCA_018240625.1 Pseudomonadota bacterium | reverse complement strand
TCGAACGTGTCCTTCGTGCCATTGAGTGACGCGCGCTTGTATTCGGAGACCTGGTGCGTGTGGAATCCGAAGGGATCTGCGGGCGTATCGATCCGAAATGCGATTGACGCTGCGCGGAATCAATCGCGCGCGATGGCAAAACGTCGCGGGGCGCCCGCAGGACGTTAGCTCGGCCGCCAGTTTGGCACCCGTTTTCCGACGAAGGCTCGCAACCCCTCCTGGGCGTCGCATATCATGCTCCATTGCAAAAATCCTCGACCGCATTGGCCACACCGTCCCGATAGTTCTCGTCAATCTGCCGCATGAAGGCAGCACGTCCCACGACTCTTGGAATTGGACCGTTTTCGGCCGTCAGTTCCTTTCGGGATGTCCGCGCAGGGTTATGAGCCGACGTGATGCCGGCGGCAATCTCGTCGCTAACGATCGAACGATAGCTTTCACGAACAATCGCAGCGCCAGATGATAAATGCGGGACTGTTCAAAACCTAGCCTGTTGCGAGTACAAAACGCTCGACAATTGCGGGGGCGAATCGGAGCCCTTCGCAGAAAAGTCTCTATAGCCAACAATCGATATGCGACGATCTCGGATTCGAGTCTTTCGAATCCGAGATCATTGATGGAAAGGACCCGCGATCCTCCCCGTCGCTACGCCCGCTCAACGGAATCCGATACGCTCGCCGGATCCGCTCGACGCTCTTGCAACAACAGCAGGCCGAGCACACCAATCACTGCCGAGATAGCGACGTAGTAGACCGGACTCATCTTGTCACCGGTAAGGGCGATCAGCCAGGTGATGGCGAACGGCGCCAGGCCCCCAAAGATGGCAACGCCCACGTTGTAGATCAGCCCCACCCCGGTCGAACGGATGCCGACTGGAAACAATTCCATTAACAACACCGGTGTCGGTCCCCAGATGAAAGCCATCGCCAGCGACGTCGCCATCTGGGCGAGAATCAACCGGCCAAGCGATGGCTCCGCGAGGAGGTGGTGCACGGCGACCCACACCACAATCGCATAAATGATCGTGGCCGGCAGCACCACCGCACGACGGCCGATGCGATCGGAAAGGCTGCCTGCGAGAGGACAGAAGACGACGATGAGCGCCGTGGTCAGCACCGACGAAAGCTGCGCTCCGCTCATCGGCATCCCAAGCTGGCGGACGGCATAGATCGGAATGTAGAGCAGCATGACGTAATAGGCGACGGTACCCATCACGACGATGCAGAAGCCGACCACGAGTTCGCGTGGATACCTGGTGAAAAGCTCGGCGAGCGGCGTGTTCGCCGGCTTTTGCTTCGATTGCAGATAGCGGTGAAACTCTGGCGTTTCATCGATGTTGCTGCGGAGCCAATAGCCGAAGGGTCCGATCAAGATTCCGAGAATGAAGGGGATTCTCCAACCCCAGCTTTCCAGCGACGTGGGCGACGCATAGGTCGTGGCGAGGTACGCCAGAAGCGCGCCGACGGTGAATCCAAGCGCCTGCGACACCATCTGGAAGCTGCCGTAGTAACCGCGACGGTTCTCCGGTGAATACTCGACCAGCATTGCAGTCGCATTGGAGAATTCGCCGCCAACCGAGATACCTTGGATCAACCTTGCGACCACCATGAGCACCGGCGCCGCAATGCCGATCGCGGCGTAAGTCGGCAGCAGGCCGATCAGGCCGGTGCCGATCGCCATCATGATGATCATCAGCGTCAGTGCACGCTTCCGGCCGAGCCGGTCGGCATAGAGCCCGAACAGAACACCGCTCAGCGGTCGCATCGCGAAGGCGACGGCAAAGGTGGCAAATGTCAGCAGCATCGAATTGAGTTCGTTGCTCGCCGGGAAGAACAGCTTCGAGATGATCGGTGCGAACATGCCAAAGATCGCATAATCGAACCATTCGAAGGCATTGCCCAGTGTCGACGCGACCAGCACTCGCCGGCGCATCGTCGACGTGGAATCTTTCAAGGCCGGATTTTCTAATCCGGCGCCGCTTCCCGCTCCCATTGCTTCCCCCTGCTTTCTGTTTGTTTTGGCTCAGATCCGTTCAATCGGTCGTAGGCAAGCTGCACGAACATGGCAGCGCCGATCGGCATAATCTCGTCGTCAAAGACATATTCGGGATGGTGACAGTTTTGGCCGGCCTGTCCGACGAAGAAGTAGGCACCCGGGCGTTCCTGCAGCATGAATGCGAAGTCTTCCGACGCCATGAGAGGCGTGACATCGGAAACAAGATTCTCCGGCCCGACGATGCGCCGCGCCGCACGCTCCACCGCCGCCGATTGCGCCGCATGGTTGATGGTTGGCGGGCATCCGGGTCCAATCTCACAGATGATGTTGACGCCGAAGCTATTCGCAACGCCGTTGCAAATCTCGCGAACGCGGCGGAGCATCATGGCCCGGCCATCCGTGGACATCGAGCGGATCGTGCCCTCGAGCACCACCTGATCAGGAATCACATTGGGCGCGGTACCGCCGTGAATGGTGCCGATCGTCACAACACCAGAATCCAGCGCGTTAAGCGAACGACTGACGATCGTTTGCAGCAAGCCGACGAGTTCGCAGGCGACGACAATCGGATCAATGCCGTGATGGGGCTGCGCGCCGTGGGCTCCGATTCCCAGCACCGCGATCCGGAGCGGATCACAGCCGGAAAGTATTGCGCCTTCGCGAATGCCGATTTTGCCGGGCGTCAGCGATGGATTGTTGTGGAGGCCGTAGATTTCCCGAACCGGCGCATGCGTGAACAACCCATCGGCGATCATTGCCGGGCTGCCGCGCAGGGTCTCGTCGGCAGGCTGAAAGATGAAGTGAACCGTGCCGGCGAAATCAGGATGCTCGGCGAGGTATTTCGCCGCGCCCAGCAACGTCGCAGTGTGGCCGTCATGCCCGCAACCATGGAAAGCGTCCGGCCGGGTTGACCGATAGGGCACCTCTGCGCGTCCCGTCATCGGCAAGGCATCCATATCGGCGCGAAAGCCGATCGCATCGGTGCCTGCCCGGCGCCCCTGCAACGTCCCGACCACGCCGGTGCCGCCAACCCCGGTCCGTATCCCGATTCCCCAACCGGACAGCAGCCCGGCCACTTTCGCGGCAGTCCGCGTTTCCTGGAATCCGATTTCCGGGTGGGCATGGAAGTCGTGCCGCCAACTCGCCAGCAGCGACAACTCCCGTTTCAGATCGGCAAGGATATCCATCGAACCCCGTGGTCGCTGTTGCATGCCGACGGCCGATCGGGTTCAAGGGACCCTCCGGTGATACGGCGGCACTTACCGGAGGTAAGGCAATCATCGTTTGTTGCTATTTGCAACTATTTTGTTTTACAACAAAATTAGCAAT
>JAFEFK010000537.1 GCA_018240625.1 Pseudomonadota bacterium | reverse complement strand
TCTGGGCAAGACCAAACTGTCGGTGCGCAAAGCCGCCGACGGAAAACCGGTTTAGAGCGCGATGGCAATGTCGATGGCAATTCCCAGCCTTGGTCAATCTCCTGGTTCATCCCTCGGTCCGTCGGGTCATGTCGACGATTTCGCGCGGCGCAATCTTCCGCCATTCGCGCTGTGGCCCGACCTGATTCTCGACCGTCCCGAATTTCAGTATCCCGACACTCTCAACGCCGCCGTCGAACTGACGGACCGCAATGTCGAACGGGGCTTTGGCGACCGCGTCGCGCTGATCGGTAACGGCCGCCAGCGCACCTACAAGGAATTGACGGACTGGTCCAACCGGCTGGCGCATGCGCTGGTCGAGAACTACGGCGTCAAGCCAGGCAACCGCGTGCTGATCCGCTCCGGGAACAATCCGGCGCTGGTCGCGGCTTGGCTCGCCGCAACCAAGGCAGGTGCGGTCGTCGTCAACACCATGCCGATGTTGCGCGCCGGCGAATTGGCCAAGATCGTCGACAAGGCCGAGATCGCGCTGGCGTTGACCGACAGCCGCATCGCCGACGAACTGGTGGCGTGCGCCAAGACCAGCCGGTTCCTCAAGCAGGTGGTGAATTTCGACGGCACCTCGAACCACGATGCTGAACTGGATCGCGTCGCGCTGAGCAAGCCGGTGCGGTTCGATGCCGTGAAGACCGGCCGCGACGATGTCGCGCTCCTGGGATTTACGTCGGGCACCACGGGCGAGCCGAAAGCGACGATGCATTTCCACCGCGATCTCATGATCGTCGCGGACGGCTATGCGAAGGAAGTTCTAAAAGTTACGCCGGACGACGTGTTCGTCGGATCGCCGCCGCTCGCGTTCACTTTCGGGCTTGGCGGCCTCGCGATCTTTCCGTTGCGGTTCGGCGCAACGGCGACGCTTCTGGAAAACGCGGCGCCTTCCGAGATGATCAAGATCATCGAAACCCACAAGGCCACGATCTGCTTTACCTCGCCGACGGCGTACCGCGCGATGATGACCGCCATGGACGCAGGCGCCGATCTGTCGTCGCTGCGGCTCGCGGTGTCGGCGGGCGAAACCTTGCCCGCTCCGGTATTCGAACGCTGGGTTCGCAAGACCGGCAAGCCTATTCTGGATGGCATCGGCAGCACCGAACTGCTGCACATCTTCATCACGAACCGGATCGGTGACGCCCAAGCCGGAACGACGGGCCGTCCGGTTACGGGCTACGAGGCCAGGATTGTCGACGAGGCCATGAACGAGGTGCCGCCGGGTACGGTCGGCAAGCTCGCGGTGCGCGGGCCGACCGGATGCCGCTATCTCGCAGACAGCAGGCAGACCAGCTACGTGCGCGACGGCTGGAATCTGACCGGTGACTCGTTTGTGCAGAATGCGGAGGGTCGTCTGTCCTTCGTCGCCCGCTCCGACGACATGATCGTGTCCTCCGGTTACAACATCGCCGGTCCCGATGTCGAAGCCGCGCTGCTGACGCATGAGGCGGTGGCCGAATGCGGTGTGGTCGGCGCACCCGACGAAGCGCGCGGCATGATCGTGAAGGCGTATATCGTGCTTGCGCCGGGCATCACAGGCGACGACGCGCTGAAGGCCGCATTGCAGGATCACGTCAAGCGCGAGATCGCGCCGTACAAATATCCGCGCGGCATCGAGTTTGTCGCGCAACTGCCGAAGACCGAAACCGGCAAGCTGAAGCGATACACCCTCAGGCAGATGGCGCAGGCCAATACGGCTTCTGCGCAGACGGCGGCTCGTTGAAAGCGCCGAAGGAGAGTTTGACGTGAGTTCACCTAAAATGCCCGGCAAGACGTCCGCGTTGAGCGTGGTTTCGGTTTCAACTGAAACGAGGCCGCAGGTTCTGCAGCCCAGCGGCTGGCCGATGCCGAAAGGTTATGCCAACGGCATGGCGGCGGAGGGCCGTCTTGTCGTGACCGGCGGCGTGATCGGCTGGGATGCGAACGAGCGGCTTGCCGATGGCTTTGTCGCGCAGGTGCGGCAGGCGTTGAGCAATATCGCCGCGATCCTCGCCGAGGGCGGCGCACGGCCGGATCATCTGGTGCGGCTCACCTGGTATGTCGTCGACATGGACGAGTATCTGGCGAACCTGAAAGAGCTCGGCCGGGTCTATCGCGAGATTCTTGGGGCGCACTATCCGGCGATGGCGCTGGTGCAGGTGGTTCGTCTCGTGGAGAAAGCCGCGCGGGTCGAGATCGAGGCGACGGCGGTGGTGCCGAGGTAGATTCTTCACCTCTCCCGCTTGCGGGGGAGGTCGAACGCTCGGAAGCGCACTTGCGCGCCCGAGCGTTCGGGTGGGGGTATTTTCTGACAACGCCCCCACCCCAACCCTCTCAGCGTTGCTCGCGGCGCGGCCCGCAAGCGGGAGAGGGGACTCGCAGGGCTTCGATGATGCGCTGCTATCCAGCGAATTGCTCTCGCCTATTTTTCCTCCGCGAACGCGCTCGGTGTGCGGCCGGTGACCTGCCGGAAAGCGTGCGAAAACGCCGGAAAGCTGGCGTAGCCGAGATCGGCTGCGAGCTGTTTGACCGAGACATTTGGATTTACCGATAGTTTTTCGATCGCTGCGGCAATGCGCGCGCGCTGGCACCAGCTCTTGAAGCTGAGTTGCGTCTCGGCGGGAAACAGCCGCGACAGCGTGCGCGACGAGGTCCCGACCGTCCGCGCGAGATCGTCGATATCGTGAGCGTGCGTCGGATCGGACAGCACGATGTCGGCGGCGCGGCGGCAGCGCGGCTCGTGCGGCAGCGGAATGAAGGTTGCGGGATCCTCGGCCTGATGCAGTTCCAGCATCGCGAGCCGGATCAGCAGTTGGGTGCGAGCGGGGTCGTCGCGGCCGTCGAACAGCGCCAGAATAGCCTGATGCAGCAGCCGCGAAACCCGCACCACGAACTCGCTATCGAGCGCCATGTGAGGGGTTTCCCGGCTCAGCCATGTCAGATCGAAATACAGCGTCCGCATTTCGATATCCGCCAGCACGTCGATGGCGTGCTCCAGCCGCGCCGGCACCCACACCGCGCGATCGGGCGGCACCAGCCAGCGCCCCTTAGGCGTCGTGACCTGCATCGTACCCTTGGCGGCATACACGAGCTGCGCCTCGCGATGCATGTGGGTGTCGAGCCGGACGCCTTTTTTGTAGGCCACGGCAACCAGGTTGACGCCATCGCCAGCCGCAAAGTGGCGGCCCCGGATGTTGGACAATGGCTTCTCGACGATATTCATTGGCGGCACTTCGTTAGGAGAAGCACATATAACCTATTCCGGAGCAGTGCAGGATCTGATTCATGAACAATCCGTCCCGGGTCATCGGTTTCGTCAACGCAGGTCATTTCATCGACCATTATTCGATGCTGATCTTCGCGGCCGCGGTCATCATCATGGGGCCGGCGTTCGGCATGGCCTATTCCGAATTGCTGCCTTATGCGACGCCCGGCTTCGTCGCCTTCGGGGCCGGCTCCCTGATCACGGGCTGGCTCGGCGACCGCTGGAGCCGGCGGCACATGATGGTGATCTTCTTCTTCGGCATCGGCGCGTCGATGATCTCGGTCGGGTTCGTGCAGACGCCGTTGCAGCTCGGCGCGGCGCTATTGTCGATCGGGCTGTTCGCTTCGATCTATCACCCGGTCGGCACCGCCATGATCGTGTCCTATGCGAACAAGCTGGGGCGCGAAATGGGGCTCAACGGCGTCTTCGGAAATCTCGGTGTGGCGTCGTCGGCGCTGGTGACCGGAGTCATCGGCCAATATCTCGGCTGGCGCTGGGCTTTCATCGTCCCCGGAATTGTCACCATCCTGATCGGCGTGGCCTTCATGCGCATGGTGGTGCATGAGGATCGTTCCGGATTCAAGCAGGCTGCGGCGCAGGCGCGGGTGGCGAAGCAGGACATGTGGCGGGTGATCCTGTCGCTGCTGATCGTCGTGATTGCGATCTCGACCACGTTCCATGCGGTGACGGCGGCGCTGCCAAAACGGTTCGCCGAACGTCTCGCGGACCTGACCAAAAGTCCGGCGCTGCTCGGCGTGATCGCCTCCGGCGTCTACGTGTTCGGCGCGATGACGCAGTACACCATCGGCAAGCTGATCGATCGCCATTCGCTGAAGACCGTCATGCTGCCGCTGTCGTTCATGCTGGCGCCGTTCCTGTATTTCGCGGCGACGCTGTCGAACCTGCCGCTGATCGTCGTCTCCATCGGCATCGTGATGGGCGCGTTCGGTCAGGTCACGATCAACGACGCCATGGTCGGCAAATACACCAGCGAGGAATGGCGGTCGCGCGCCTATTCGGTGCGTTATTTCCTGGGCTTCACGGCGGCCGGCGCGTCGGTCGGGCTGGTCGCGTGGCTGTACCAGCAGGGCGGTTTCACCACCATGCTGCACGCGTTCGCCGCACTATGTCTGCTGGTGATCGTTGCGGCGCTCATCCTGCCGCAGGAACAGCCGACCGCGGCTGCCGCCGCGACGCTGAAGCCGCAGCCGGCGGAGTAGGGGTTGACGGCCTGGAATCGCAGGGCGTCTTTTCAGCTCTCCCGCTTGCGGGGAGGTCGACCGACGAAGTCGGTCGGGTGGGGGCATCTTCACTAAATAGCCCCCACCCCAACCCTCCCCCGCAAGCGGGAGAGGGAGCGCGCAGCGCGCGATGATTCGTTTTCGGTATGAACTACTCTAGGACGGAGGCAGCAGCTCGGCAAAAGCCTTGTCGAGCGCCGTATCCGCGGCTTTCAGCTTGCCGCGCTGCTCTGCGAGCCAGGCCTTGTCGGCATCGAGTCGTTGCCGTGCCTCTTTCAGCATGCGTCCGGTCTCGGCCGGTTGCGGACCGCCCACGCCCTTGGTGTGGTCCACGATCCACTTCGCCGACATGACTTCCCTGAATTCGGCTTCGCTCATCGGGAAGGGCTGCGCCGGCAATTTGAATTTCTCCAGCGTCTTGGCAAACGTGCCGGTCACGACGTCGAAGGGAATGGTTTTCGGCGTGAGGTCGAGCGGGCGGGCATAGCTCACAAGTTGCGATGCAAAACCATGTCCGACGCGGAATGGAATCTGATGCTTCTGCAACAGCAGTTCCGCGAGATTCATCGTCGACGTCCAGTCGCTCTCCAGCTCCTCGAGCGCGCGCGGTTTGTTGACGACGATCGCGTCGAATACCCGCTTGGTGGCATCGACCATCTTGATGGCGTGAGGGAACACGCCGAGATCGGCCGACTCGGATTTGTAGTCGACCATGCCCGAGGTGACGTTGTGTGCGCGGATGGTCGCGGCTTCCGACAGGCCGACCACGTCGGAAGCTGCCATGCGCGCCTGCATGATCAGGCCGGGGTTGCGCTTCTGCGGCATCGCGCTGGACGTGTAGGTCGACCCCTCCTGCAGCAGCAGCCACGGCCGTACCTGCGCATACTGCGTGTGAAGGTCCTGCATCATGACGCCGATGCGGATGGCGCTGGAACTGGCGATGGCCGTGGCCTCGAGCTGATTGTCGAACGGAATCACCTGGCTCGAGTCCATCGAATTCTCGACGATGCCGTCGAAGCCGAGCAGGGCGGCGAGGTGGGCGCGGTTCAATGGCCAGATCGAGTCGGACAAGACGCCGGTGCCCATCGGGCTGAGGTTGAGGCGGCGATAGGCCCCACTGATGCGCTGCTGATCGCGCGCGAATGACTCCTCATAGGCGAGGAGGTAATGGCCGTAAGTGATCGGCACGGCCTGCACGCCGTTGGTATAGGCGGGCATCAGCGTATCGAGATTGTCGGCGGCCTTGGCGAGCAGATGAGCGCGCAAGTCGAGCAGGTCTTCCGCGAAATCCAGCGTTTGGTTGCGCAGCTTGGCCGCGCGGTAGGTTGCGTACATGTCCTGGCGGCTGCGGCCGGCATGGATGACCGACGCTTCCTCGCCGACCTTGTCGGTCATGATCCGCTCGATCTGCAGCACGTCGCTCGGCCGCTTGCCGCCCGGCTGCTGCGCCTGGTGAATCGTGTAATCGACGCCCTTGGCGATCAGTTGCCCGACACCCCGGGGGAAAATGTGCTCTTCCATCAGCATGACGGTGGAGGCCTTGTTGATCTTGTTGAGCCAGTAGAACTGGTCCTCGGCCGCGTCGAGCGTGCTGGTGTGGGCCTGCCCCGCGCCGGATGCGCGGACGCCGACCTTGGCGGCGTTGGCGTCGCACTCCTGCGTCGTCTTGCACGGCAGTTGCCCGGTATCGGCGGCCAACGCGCCATGCGCGACCAAAAGGCTCACGCCAAGGATGCTTGCGCCTCCTGCGATCCAGCTCACGTAATTCATAGTCGATCCTCCCGGGTTCTTGACGCGCACCTTACCCGCCAAGCCGGTTGCAGGAAAAGGTCGCCTGTTTCCGGGCATGTCTCCCCCTTGTCATACGGCGGGATGACCGAGGGCGATGAAGAATCGGGTTCCCATGGCTTGCAGAATGCACGACACTACTTCTGCGGCCGGGACAGGCGACCAAGGGGGAAACTCATGTTGCATCGCGGGTTGCTGCTGATGTGCGGCGTTGTGGCGGGAGTTTCGATGATGACGGCAATCGCAAGCGCAGATCCGCTCAGGGACGAAATCGCTCCGACCGGCAAGCTGCGGGTGGCGATTGCCATCAGCCCGGCGGGCGGGGCGTTCTGGTCGACGAAGAAAGACGACGGCAGCAATGCCGGCGTTCCCGTCGATCTCGGCAAGGCGATGGCGGCAAAGCTCGGCGTGCCCGTCGAATACATCGTGCACCAGAACTCCGGACAGATCACCGACGCGGCCTCGAGCGGAAAATGGGACGTCACGTTCCTGCCGCAAGATCCGGAGCGGATGACCAAGATGTCATTCGGGCCGACGTATGAAGTCGCGGACGCGACCTATATCGTCAAGGCGGGATCGTCTGTGACGAATTTCCAGCAACTCGATCGGCCCGGCGTGAAAGTCGCGGCGGTAAATAATACGACCACCATGCGCGGGGCGATCGCGCATCTCAAGAACGCGAAGGTAACGGGTTATCAGACTTACGCCGAAATTTTCGAGCTGCTGAAAAACGGCGAGATCGACGCGTTCGCGTTGTCGCGCGATCAGCTCGAGGCGATGTCGAAATTGATTCCGGGCACCCACGTGCTAGGCGAGACCTTCAAGAAAACCACGACCGCGGTCGCGGTGCCGCTGCATCATCCGCTGGCGCTGGCCTTCGTGACGACGTTCATGGCGGATGCTACCTCCGGCGGCCTGATGCGCCGGGCCTATGACGACAACGGGTTGAAGGGCAAGCCGATCCGGACCCGTTAGAGCGTTTTCGAGCGAAGTGGCTACCGGTTCGCGTGAAGAAAACGCGTCAAATCAAAAACATAGAGTCCCGCTTCTGATTCCATCAGAAGCGGAAAGACTCTAGTCCGGCCAATCCGCGCAGGGGCCCATAGCTTGCGGCGGCCGATGCAACTCGCCGTCGCGCGAGTTATCGGGATGCGGCCGGGATTCTCGATGCGGCAAGCCGTAAACCGAAAAAGGCCAGCTTTCGCCGGCCTTGATCGCAAGTATGCCCCCGCTGAAAACGTCGTCTCGGCAATAGATGGTCCGCCGAAGCGGTAATCGAGGTTCTGCCGACGATGTCGTTCAGCTCAGCCCCGCCGATCAGACTATTCAACGCGCGGCATTCTGCTTCACCCGTTTGGAGTATGGCGTGGAAGTTTTGTGAAATGTTGCTGGGAAGTCACGAATTGGCGGGGAAATCGCGAACGCGGTTCCATGAATCATCAATCGTTAACGGCGGTTCCGGACAAACGCGCGCTCGGCTTTGTGTCGCCCGAGATGTGGGCTGCCAGCGGGTTTGCAGCGCCTACATCTAGCGCGCTCCGCGTTGAGATCCGCTGATTCGGCCGATTCGGGCGTGTTTCGTTCCGCGCGTGTTCCAAACCTTAATGCGTCCGTCCTTCACGTCGCAATCTGACACAGCATGCGAGCATCAGGACTATCGGCGCGGCAACCGCCAGCCAACGACAACTGCCTCGACCGTGCTGCCCGACTCGCTGTTGTGCCATTCGCCATCGACCCGCCGGCACGTAAACGGCAGTTTGTAGGTCCCGCTGTGATCCTCGCAGAGCACCTCGACCGGCTGATCCGGAGGCGGTTCGCCATGGCCGTCAAATTCGGCCAGACGTCGGTCGCGCGTTGCCATATCAAAGTCTCCCGGGTCGAAACGTGCCGAACTCGGTTGCGTTCCGCGTAAAAAAAGGTGCGGCGATTTCATCGCCGCAATTGAGGTTCAAGTATGATAAACCTCGCCGCTTGCATATCGTTTCTGCGAAACCTGCCGATGATTGAGAACGGGAAGTTCGATGAACCGCCGAAGCCTTCCATGGGCGCTGATGATTGTCACCGCCTGCACGCTGTCTCCTCGTGCGGCGCGAGCACAGGACGTCCCCGGCATTGAAATCTGCACCGCTGAAAAGACCATGGAGCGGCGCACGAGCTGTCTTCAGAGCAACGTCAATTTCCTGCAAAAGACCATCACGAAGCTCGGGATCGACAGCCAGCAGAAGATCGATGCAGCCGCCAGGCAGATCGAGGCGTTGAAGAGCACGGTCGTGGAGTTGCAGAAGACAGTCGCCGACCTTCAGGCTGCGCAGAAAAAGCAGGCCGCGCCACCGAAGGAGGGCAGAAAAGACGGCGCGAAGGATGCGGCTGGGGACGGCAAATAACAAGTTTGAATTGACGATTCGACACCCGGCGGAGTCGTCAAAAAGCGTCATTGCGAGGAGCTCAGTTCCTCGTCTTCGAGGAACGACGGCGACGAAGCAATCCATGTTCCTGATGAAGGCTGGATTGCTTCGCTTCGCTCGCAATGACGTTTCAGGAGTTCTTTTCGCCGCTCATGAGCGGGCCGAACAACTCCCAGCTTTCGCCTTCGAACTTGATCATCTGCAACTGCTCGATCGGCGCGAAGTCGGTCGCGCTGGTCTTGATGTGAACGCCCGGCAGATAGATGCCGATCTCGAAGTTGAGATTGGCCGCCTGCTTCATGACGTTCTCGCGCGTCAGATTATCGCCGCACTGCTTGAGTACCTGCTCGAAGCCCTTTGCGACGCCGTAACCGAACACGGTCGCGCCGTCATCCAGATTACCCTCGGGATAGTGCGCCTTCATGAACGCACGCCACTCGTTCATGGCGGGATCCTTGTCCCACTTCTTGTCTTTTGGGTCCTTCATGTAGGCAGCGCTCAGGATGCCCTGGCCGTTCTCATAACCGGCAGGCTTCATGACGGAGCCGACCGAAATCGACACGTTGGTCAGGAAGTGCACAGGCTTCCACTTGATCTCGCCGAGCTTCTTGATCGCCTGGGCGGCGAATTTGGGCGTCGCGATATCGACGAAGATATCCGGATTGGCCGCCTTGATCTGCACGATCTGCGAATCCACGGTCGGGGAGGAGACCTCGTAGGGCGCCTCGACAATGATGATCTTCGAGGCCTGATCGCCGAGCCCTTCCTTCAGCCCGATCACGTAGTCCTTGCCGAAATCATCGTTCTGATACAGCAGCCCGACGGTCTTCCCCGGATAATGCTGCAGGATGTACTTGGCGTAGATGCGCGCCTCGACCTGATAGCTTGGCTGCCAGCCCATCGTCCACGGGAAATGGGTGGGGTCATTCCACTTCGCCGCGCCGGTGGAGACGAAGAGTTGCGGCACCTTCTTCGAGTTCATGTATTTATGGATGGCGCTGTTGCTCGGCGTGCCCAGCGGATTGCCGATAAAGAGGACTTCGTCCTGCTCGACGAGTTTGCGCGCCTGCTCGACCGCCTTTGGCGGGCTGTAGCCATCGTCATAGGATATGAAATTAATCTTGCGGCCGTTGATTCCGCCTTTTTCGTTCAGCATGTTGAAATAGGCCGCCTCGGTCTTGCCGATGGTGGCATATGACGACGCCGGCCCGCTGTAGGGCATGATGTTGCCGATCTTGATTTCGGTATCCGAGGCACCTGTGTCGTACTTCTTCTGGGCATTCGCCGCGGTTGCCATCGATGCCGCAAGAACGCCTGCGAGCGCGATGAGACCCGCCTCTCTTAAGATACGTTTTTTCATTGTCGTCCTCCCTGACGTGCTGACCGGCCCTCGCGGATTCTTGACGCCGCTTTGTGAGTTGCCGGAATGAAAGCATGGCGAGTATGCATGATCGGGAGATGGTTGCCAGCAAGCGTCATTGAGCCATGATGTCGCTGGCCATTCCGCTGCACGGAATGTAGCGACGGTCGGCTTGGCAGTCTCTATCGCTTTGCCTAAGGTGGCACCGCATAGTGCTTGTGGGCTGCGGAAACCGGCTCTCGCGCGCTTCCGCATAAGAACAACGCCGGAAACCACGGAAAAGCCGGGAGACCCTGATGTCCAATAGTCGCGT
>JAFEFK010000536.1 GCA_018240625.1 Pseudomonadota bacterium | reverse complement strand
TTGCCGCAGCGCAAACCAAGATAACGGTCGCTGTCGGCGGCGGTGCCTGCCTGTGCTACCTGCCGACGGTTCTGGCGAAGCAACTCGGCGAATTCGACAAGGCGGGCCTCAATGTTGATCTGGTCGACCTCAAGGGTGGTTCGGACGCGCTCAGGGCAGTGCTTGGCGGCAGTGCCGACGTGGTCTCGGGCTATTTCGACCACTGCGTCAATCTAGCGGCCAAGAAGCAGGAGTTGCAGGCGTTCGTGGTCTACGACCGTTATCCCGGCCTTGTGCTGGTGGTGTCGCCGAAGCACACCGATGAGATCAAGTCGATCAAGGATCTCGCCGGCAAGAAGGTCGGCGTCAGCGCCCCCGGCTCGTCGACGGACTTCTTCCTCAAGTATCAACTGAAGAAGAACGGTCTTGATCCGGCAGGAACGGCGGTGATCGGCGTCGGCCTCGGCGCGACCGCAGTGGCGGCGATGGAGCAGGGCCAGATCGATGCGGCCGTGATGCTCGATCCTTCGGTCACGGTGCTGCAAGGCACTTTCAAGGATCTGCGCATTCTGAGCGACACCCGCACGCAGAAGGATACGATGGCGACGTTCGGCGGCGAATATCCCGGCGGCGCGCTGTACAGCACGACGGCCTGGGTTGGTTCGCACCCGAAGGAAGCGCAGTCGCTGACCAATGCGATCGTCAACACGCTGAAATGGATTCATAGCCATTCGGCAGAAGAGATCATGGACAAGATGCCGCCGAATATGGTCGGCAAGGACAAGACTCTCTATCTCGCCGCGCTGAAGAATACGATCCCGATGTATTCGCAGACCGGCATGATGGATCCGAAGGGTGCCGACGCCGTGCTCGCGGTGTTCAGCGAGGGTTCGCCGGATGTCGCCAAGGCGCACATCGATGTGACCAAGACCTACACCAACACATTCGTCGAGCAGGCCGGCAAGACCACGGGGACTGCGAAATAGGCGGCGTGACGCCTTCAACGATTCATCGCGTCAGCCGGCTCGATCTGATCGTCCGGCCATGGCAATGGGCGTTCGCGGAGGAGCGGCGCGACGAGATCGCCGCTCATTTCGATGCGTTGCGTGTCAAAAAGCCGGCGCTGTGGAACGGACAAGTCCTGCTGGGGCGCAATCCGGTGTTCGAAGACGACTGCTTTCGCGCGGATTATTTCGAGACGGATTTCGCGAGCTTTCTGGCGTGGCGCGACTGGGGCTTTCCCGACAAGAGCGTGTTCAACGGCTCCGGCATGGGCGCGTTGCGCGGTCGCGATGGCTTGTTCGTGCTGGGTGAGATGGCCGCCGATACGTCCAACGCCGGCCGCATCTATTTCCCGTCCGGCACGCCAGATCCCGCCGATGTCAGGGATGGCATGTTCGATCTCGCAGGCTCCATCATGCGCGAGATCGAGGAGGAAACCGGTCTCGCTCTTTCCGACTATCATGCTGAGCCGTTCTGGTATTGCGTCGTATCCGGCGCTGCGCTGGCGATCATCCAGCTTCTGAACGTGGATATGACGGGCGAAGCCTTGCGTGCGCGGATCGAGGCCACTCTCGCGGCACAGGCTTCCCCGGAATTGAGCGCGATCCATCTGGTGCGGGATCGGTCTGATTTTACTGGGGCAATGCCGGCCTTTGTGACCGATTTCATCGATCATATGGTAACGGGCACGGTTTGACATCGCCCGACATAACGGCTGTCGTGTAGGATGCCGCCGCAACCGGAGTGCCGCATTCCATGAGCAAATCGCCGAAACCTGTTGTCGCGGACCCCAAGGTTTTCGTGGACCCTTTTCGCGTCGATGGAACCAAGGAGTTCCATCTCAGATCGCACAGGACCGCCGAGAAGGGCGGTATCGACAAGGACAAAGGGCAGGAGATCATCAAGGCCAACCGCGACCGGCTGAGCGATTTGCAGGAGAAGCTGTATGCGCAGAATACATGGTCGCTGCTGCTGATTTTTCAGGGCATGGACGCTGCGGGCAAGGACAGCGCCATCGAGAGCGTGTTCGACGGCATCAACCCGCAGGGTTGCGAGGTGTATTCCTTCAAGCAGCCATCGTCCGAAGAACTCAATCACGATTTTCTGTGGCGCGCGGCGCGACGGCTGCCCGAGCGTGGCCGCATCGGCATCTTCAATCGCTCCTACTATGAGGAGCTTCTGGTGGTGCGCGTGCATCCCGAAATTCTTGCCAAGCAGAAGATTCCGCCAAATCTGGTCACAAAGACGATCTGGCACGAACGCTTCGAGGACATTTCCGCGTTCGAGCGCTATCTGTCGCGCAACGGGACGGTGGTGCTGAAGTTTTTCCTCAACGTGTCGAA